>DAOUSD010000085.1 GCA_030627405.1 Deltaproteobacteria bacterium | reverse complement strand
GGAAGAGATAGTGAGCGAGAACTTGCCAGGTTTATGAGCATCGCTGCCGGATCTGCAAGCGAGGTGGAATATCAGATGCTTCTCGCTTGCGATCTCAATTATATACAGGAGTGAAACATATAGAGAACTTAATCAACATGTCAATGAGGTAAAGAGGATGTTGAACAGTTTTATCCAAAAGCTAACCGCTAATGGCTAAAAGCTAACCGCACAGGTCGCAAAAATGTGAACGAAAAAAAGTCGGGGATTATTTAATAATCCCCTTTTCAAATTTTAGGGAACAGGTGTCTGGGATCTGGGATCAGCGAACCAAGCTAATTAATGATATATTAGAAATTTTTGATTTGAGAAAGATTAACACATGACTTCAAATATTCTTGATAAGGGTTATGAACCACATGAAGTAGAAAAACGCTGGTATGATTTCTGGGAAAAAGAACAGCTTTTTGCAGCCAAAGATGAAAGCTCTCAAAAACCATATTCAATAGTAATACCCCCTCCGAACGTAACAGGCGTTCTCCATATGGGCCATGCACTCAATATTACAATGCAGGATATTCTCTGCCGGTACAGGCGAATGCACGGCGACAATGTATTATGGATGCCGGGCACCGACCACGCAGGTATCGCAACTCAGAACGTTGTGGAAAAAAACCTTGCCGGCGAGGGGCTTGACCGTCATCAGATAGGCAGAGAAAAGTTTATTGAGGCTGTCTGGAAATGGCGCAAGAAATACGGCAGCGCAATCATAAACCAGCTTAAACGTCTTGGAGCATCATGCGACTGGGATCGCGAACGCTTTACCATGGATGAAGGACTGTCACTCGCTGTTCGAAAGGTTTTTGTTCAGCTTTATAATGAAGGCCTTATCTACCGCGACAATTATATTATTAACTGGTGTCAACGTTGCCATACAGCCCTTGCAGATCTTGAAGTAGAACATGAAGAGCATGACGGGCATCTTTATCACATAAAATATCCCTCAACCGATGGTTCCGGCGTAATTATTGTTGCAACCACAAGGCCTGAAACAATGCCTGGAGATACAGCGATTGCCGTCAATCCTGAAGATGAGCGCTACCGGGATATCGGATATAACGAAGTCATACTTCCGCTTATGAACAGAACTATTCCTATAATCAGGGAAAAATATGTTGATACGTCTTTTGGTACCGGTGCATTGAAAGTTACTCCCGCCCATGATCCAAACGACTTTGAGATAGGAAGACGTCATAATCTTCCAAGCATAAAAGTTATAGGCGACGACGGGTTAATGACATCCGAGGCAGGGCAATTTAAAGGCCTTGACCGTTTCGAATGCAGGGAGGCTGTTCTTAAAGCCCTTAAAAAAGAGGGTCTTCTCGAAAAAATCGAGCCTCATAAACATAAGGTTGGTCACTGTTACCGTTGCAAAACAGTAGTTGAGCCAAATTTATCCAGACAGTGGTTTGTTAATGTTAAACCTCTTGCGGAAAAAGCTGTTAAAGCCGTTGAGGAGGGTAAAACAAAAATAATTCCGGAATCATGGACCAAGAATTATTATAACTGGATGAACGAAATCAGGCCCTGGTGTATTTCAAGACAAATCTGGTGGGGGCACCAGATACCGGTATGGACCTGCGAAAACTGCAATGAAGTGATCGTTGCCGTTGATACACCGGAAACCTGTCCGAAATGCGGCGGCAAAAACCTTGTTCAGGAATCCGATGTTCTGGATACCTGGTTCAGTTCCGCCCTCTGGCCCTTTTCTACAATGGGCTGGCCTGAAGAAACACCTCTTTTAAAAACCTTTTATCCCACATCGGTTCTTATAACCGGGTTTGATATACTGTTTTTCTGGATTGCTCGCATGATGATGATGGGTATCCATTTCATGGGGGACGTGCCGTTTAAAGACGTTTATATACATGCACTGGTACGCGACGAAGAAGGCAGTAAAATGAGCAAGTCAAAAGGAAATGTAATCGATCCGCTCACCGTTATAGATCATTACGGGACTGATGCATTCCGTTTTACTCTGGCTGCCTTTGCGGCTCAGGGACGCGACATAAAGATGTCTGAAAAAAGGGTCGAAGGATACCGCAATTTTGTAAACAAGCTCTGGAACGCGTCCCGTTTTTCCCTTATGCATCTAAATAAAGGCTGTGACAACATTGATTACAATCAACTTTCGCTTCCTGACAGGTGGATTTTATCCAGGCTGAACACCGTTACGAAAAACATTAATGACGCGCTGGATAATTACAGGTTCAATGAAGCTGCCGGGACAATTTACAAATTCGTATGGCACGAGTTCTGCGACTGGTATCTGGAAATAATCAAGCCCACCTTATACGCAAAAGAAAAGCAAAATGAACGTCAGTCAACTCTGAGCGTTCTATGGCGAGTACTGCATGATATACTTCTTCTGCTTCATCCTTTTATGCCCTTTGTTACAGAAGAAATCTGGCACAAGTTGCCCGGGACGGAAGGCTCCATAATGAGGGCGGCATTTCCTGCAACTGCTTCCGATTATCTGATTACCGAAAAAGACGCTGAAGTTGAATCGAAGATGGAAGTTATCACCGAAATTATATCCGGCATAAGAAATATAAGGGGAGAGATGAACATAGCGCCGTCTTTAACACTTGAAGCCTCGGTTCAGTCACAGGATGAATTAAAGATTGAAACCATAAAGCAATATCAGGACATCATAATTAACCTTGCAAGGCTTAAATCATTTTCAGCAAGTAAATCCGCGATAAAGCCAAAATCATCTGCGACCGCTATTGTAAATGGAGCTTCGATTTTTGTATCACTTGAAGGCATAATTGACTTTGCAAAAGAGGCCGGCCGCCTTGAAAAGGAAATCAACAAACTGGCAAAAGAACTTTCTACTGTTTCAAATAAACTGAGCAATGAAAACTTTCTTAACAAGGCGCCTGCGGATGTGGTAGAGAAGGTTAAAGAAAAGAACAGGGCTCTTCTGGAAAAGCAGCAGAAACTTCAGGCAAACCTTGAAAAAATAAAAGAATTTGAATCAAAATAGGAAGAAAGAAGCCTGATTGTAAAAGTTTACCACGGAACGACACGGAGTTTCACTGAAAATTGGGCATCCCTTCATAATCGTATAAAAGTAGTTGACACTTTAGGAAGCTCGCAAGTGAAATAACACCCCCCCCCTTAATTCCCCCTTGAGGTGGGAATGGGGGGTGTTATTGCTGTCCAATATTTTATAAAAGTGCAAACAAATAATGAAGGATGCCGAAAATTGTAACCTTGGAATCGGTTTACTAAAATGCATTCAATACAACATTTAATAGAAATCGCCCTTGAAGAAGATATCGGTCCCGGGGACATCACGACTGAAAATCTTATTGATAAAAATCTTAAAGGAATAGGCGAAGTTGTTACAAAGGAACCCCTTGTAATCGCCGGTCTCGATATTGCCCGCCAGGTCTTTGAACAACTTGACCCTGATATTTCTTTCAGGCCGAATTTTAAGGATGGCGATTTTATCGAAAAAGGCAAAATCGTGCTGGAAGTTGAAGGCAAACTTCGTGTCTTGCTGATGGGTGAACGTACCGCCTTGAATTTTCTACAACACCTTTCAGGCATAGCAACTCACGTTCGCTCATATATGGACAGCATTGCAAACAAAAATGTTCGCCTTGTTGACACAAGAAAGACAACTCCGGGCTTGAGGGGTCTGGAAAAATATGCAGTCCGAGTCGGAGGAGCCCATAATCACCGCATGGGCCTGTATGACGGTGTCCTTATCAAGGACAATCACATTGCTGTTTGCGGCGGCATAAAAAAAGCCATAGAAAGCATCAAGGATAAATTATCCCATCTTGTGAAAATAGAGGTGGAAGTTTCTGATCTGGATAGCGTAAAGCAAGCATTAGAAGCCGGTGCCGACGTTATCATGCTGGACAATATGGACATAGACCAGATAAAAAAAGCAATTGAATTCATCAATGGAAAGTCTGTGGTTGAAATCTCAGGTGGCGTAACAATAGACAGCCTGAATCAGCTTGCCGATACAGGGGTAGACATCATTTCAGCAGGCGCTCTCACCCACTCTGCGAGAAGCGTTGATATAAGCATGAGAATCAGATCAAGAGACTTTTGAAAAACCTCCCCTTTTGCCCAATTTCTGTGTCGGACGAAGATTTTAATCCTCAAAATACTCAATGTATTCTTCCCATTAAAATATTCGCCATCCTTGAACTTGAACAAAATTGAACGTTTTTCAAAAGTCTCTGCGAGTTAATATATGATACCCATCCGCGACACAATCCCCACCAAAACCTATCCCATAGTCAACAATGCCCTCATCGCCATCAACGTGGTATTCTTCCTGGTAGAACTGTCTCAGGGACCTGGGCTGGAACGTTTTATATACATGTACGGACTTGTGCCGGCCCGTTACACCATTCCCCAAATTGCGTCTTATTTTACGACAGGCCAGCAGCTTGTCTCATTCATTACCTTCATGTTTCTTCACGGTGGATTCTGGCACCTTCTCGGCAACATGTGGTCTCTTTACATTTTCGGCGACAATATTGAAGAGCGCCTGGGCCCCCTGCGTTATCTAACTTTTTATATGATATGCGGTCTTGCGTCAGGCCTTTCCCACCTTGTTTTTAACTATAATTCAACAATGCCGACAATTGGGGCAAGCGGTGCAATTGCAGGAGTAATGGGAGCCTACTTTATTCTTTTTCCAAAAGCAAAAATATTGACCCTTATACCGATATTTTTTATACCCTATTTTATAGAGATACCCGCATTTTTCTTTCTCGGCATCTGGTTTGTCTTTCAATTCCTCAGCGCCGCGGGAAGCCACAGCCAAATGGCAGGCATTGCATGGTGGGCTCACATAGGCGGATTTATCTTCGGCATAATCTTTTTAAAACTGTTTCTTGCCCTGCCCGGAGGCGGTATCAGCGACAGGCTGCGGAAGATGACCGAAAAAAAGAAATCCTACCGTCTGCAGGTTATACGGCCTGTCGGGATGGCAAATGATCCAAACCTTTACGGCAAAATAACCATTACGCCCTTTGAATCCATTGCAGGAACTCATAAGATGGTAAACATACCATGGGGTTTCCAGAAAAGGCTTTTTAAAGTAATCGTTCCTCCCGGCATGAAAGAAGGAAGCATGCTGAAGCTGAGAGGGCTGGGAAAAGATGCGCCCCACGGACAGCGAGGCGATCTGTTATTAAAAGTCTCCATAGAGTAGATAAAAAATAGTGTCGCGTCATGCGTGAAATATCGTATCAGGGACTCGTCATTCCCACCGATTCTTTTCCATACTCTCAAACAGTTTCCTCTTTTGAATTCGATCACACCTGAAGCTCACCCGCAGCCTGTCAATGTTATACCCCGAAAGGCCACAAATTGCGGTTTTTCGCTGGCCATAAACACCAATAGCTGCGTTGCTCAGGCTTGCAATAGCCAGCTATTCCGCATCTTCGCGCCATGCTCTTGATGCTCATTGCTCACCGAAAGAAACGCAATTTGCAACCTTCCGGGGTATACATAAAAATGTGTTTGTAAGATTCTGATTACATAATTTTATGTAATAACTTACATAAGTTTATGTAATAACTTACATAAGTTTATGTAATAACTTACATAATTTTTGTGAAAGATGGCAATGATTTTTTTACCGGCCTCATTTATATTTTTTATAATATTTAGCAATATCAATAAATTATAACTATTATAAACTGGCAGATCGGTTAGCGGCATAAATTTTGCTTCTTTTATCAGTATGTAGGAAAAGAAAATGTGGATTATATGAACCATTATTGCAGATCAATAGTCTCTAACCTCTTTTAACAAGATGGACTTTTTAAAAAATCGTCAATTATGACAAGACATGTGACAAAGAGGTGATGAACGGCGAAATAGTAGAAGATAGAGCGAGCCCTTAGATGGCACGGATTTGTGCCGTAAGATAATGTAAATTTGTTGAAAATAGAGAGAATTTATTTTTTTATAGATTGTAATAGCCTAAATGAGAGGTAGATAATGAAAACACGAAGTGCAATTTTTTTATTGGCAAGTGCGATTTTCTTATTCACTGTACTACCGGCCAATGCCCTTGTATACACTTTTGATAACATCACAAACAATAAAGTTGCTGATGTTGCTATTGGAGAGGACCAACTATGGGTGGAAGTAACGGATGCAGGTTCTGATCAAGTTTTATTTACATTCGGAAACACTGGGCATGACGCTTCCTCAATTTGCGATGTGTATTTTGATGATGGTACTCTGCTTGCTCTGCTTGGTATTGCTTCTATCGATAACACTGACACAGGTGTGTCATTTTCACAGGATGCCTCGCCAGGAGACTTGCCAGGAGGGAATGAAATCAGTCCATCTTTTGTGTGCACGGCAGGCTTATCGGTTGACTCTGACCCAGCAACTCAACCTAACGGCGTAAATCCCGGTGAAACACTCGGCATAATTTTTGATCTTCAGACGGGTCTCGTTTTCAACGACGTTTTGCAGGCCTTGAATTCTGGCGATTTGCGAATAGGCATCCATGTCCAGGGATTTGATAGCGAAGGAAGTGAAAGTTTTATAAATGGCGCTCCTGTCCCCGAACCCGCCACTATGCTGCTTTTTGGCAGCGGGCTTATAGGGATTGCAGCAATTAGCGGCAAAAAGAGATTCAAAAAAAGAAACGGATAGTTTGTTCAAGAAAGTAAAGGGGCGGGAGGTTTGTCGCCCATAACCGAAAGTATCCCGAAGAGTTGAAAACAGATATCGTCTTGTCGCAGTTCGGCACAGATAAGCTGCAATTATCCTATAGACTTTCAGATAAATAATTTCGACCTGTGCCATTAGCTGTTAGCTTTTGGATAAAACTGTTCAACATCCTTTTTACTTCATTGACCTGTTGATTAAGTTCTCT
>DAOUSD010000042.1 GCA_030627405.1 Deltaproteobacteria bacterium | reverse complement strand
CGCATTTGGAAAAATAAAATCACTTTAAGCCCCGTACCGGTTTCAAAGGTAACATTATTTCGGGTGCAGTTTGCATTATCTAAAAAAGTTATGATATGTCATAAGTACTATGGATGAAAACTCAATCGATAATAAGGTAAAACTGACTTTTTCAGATATAGATCTGACAAAACAGCTTTTTGGCGAACATAACGGTAATCTTCAAAGAATAGCTGAAGCTATAGGCATTAAGATCCACGCAAGAGGCGGCACTGTTATTATTCAGGGCGACAGCATTGCAACAAACCTGGCCAAAAACATACTCAACCAGCTTTACGGCCTTTTAAAGGAAAAGCTTCCTGTCTATCCCAGCGATATTGATTATGCGGTAAGGGTTCTTTGTTCTGATGATAATATCAAGCTTAAAGATATCTTTCTGGATAAAGTGTTTATTTCATCAAAAAAACGCTTTATTACACCCAAAAATCGTGCGCAAAAAGAATATATTGATGCTATCCGCAATTATGATATGGTTTTTGGAATAGGGCCTGCGGGAACAGGCAAAACATATTTGGCTATGGCTATGGCTGTTTCAGCTCTTTCAAAAAAACAGATAAACCGGATAATTCTCACAAGGCCGGCAGTTGAGGCTGGTGAGACTCTGGGTTTTTTGCCCGGGGACCTGACGGAAAAGGTTGATCCGTATCTAAGACCTCTTTATGATGCGCTTCACGATATGATGCATTTTGAAAAGGTTTCCAATCTCATGCATCAAGGAATTATAGAAGTAGCACCCCTTGCTTTTATGCGTGGAAGAACATTAAATGATGCTTTCATTATTTTAGATGAGGCGCAAAATACGACTTCTGAACAGATGAAGATGTTCCTGACCCGAATAGGTTTTAACTCCAAGACCGTAATAACCGGCGATATCACCCAGACAGATCTTCCGGTTAATAAATCTTCCGGACTCATAGAAACAAAAAATATCTTACAGGGAATAGATGGAATAAAGTTCATTTTTTTCTCTAAAATAGATGTGGTTAGGCATAAATTAGTTCAGGAAATTATCAAGGCATATGAAGATCTGGAAGCAAGCAAAAAAATAACACAATAAATCCCATATGAATATAGAAAAAAATAATAAAGCAATTAGAAATTTTTTTGCCTCAAGCAAATCTATCAGATGGTTCATTCTAATAGGTTTTACCATAATATTTACCATTATTCTTTATCCAACTCTTATAATAACAAAACATTCCTACAAGTTAGGAGATGTCGCTGAAAGAGATATTAAAGCCTCAAAAAATTTTCTTATTGAAGATGAAGAATCCACAGAGGGAAAGCGTAAAAAGGCTGCCGGAGAGGTTTTACCTGTTTACGATATCAATGCATCTCTTAGCATAAAACTTAGCCAAAATGTAAAACAAGCTTTTGCTGAAATGGCCGATATTTTTGAAGAATACAAAAAAAATCAAGGTAATGCTTCATCAAATAAAGAAATAAAACCGTTATCATTAAATGAAAAACTTCGGCAGCTCAAAGAGAGCTTTGAGGAAAAAATCGGCATCACGGTAAGCGATGATGCATATAAAATTCTTATAGAAGAAAAGTTTTCAAGCAATATCGCCGATCTTATTTCCAGGATTCTAACAGAGATAATAAATAATGGAGTTGTCCTTAATAAAGATATTCTTCTTAAAGAATCAGATAAGGCGATAATATTAAGGGATGTTGAAACAAAAACCGAAAAAGTTGTTTATAATCTTAAATCATTTTATGATCCTGACCAGGCAAAAACAATGGTAAGAATTATTGGTCAGCCCCTGCTCAAAGACATGAACTACAATTTAATTAACCTTATCGTAGATTTTGTCCAAAAGCTCATCCAGCCGAATATAACTCTAAACACAAATGAAACCGAAAAACGAAAAAAAAGAGCTGCTGCAGAAATCAAGCCGGTTCTTTACAAAATAAAAACAGGGGAAATGCTCCTCCGCGAAGGAGAAATAATTACAAAAGTTCAGCTTTTAAAGCTTAAAAACTTGCAGCCCCAGACAAAAAAAGAACGTATACTGCCAACAAGTATCGGTGCAGCAATGATAATGCTGTGCCTGCTTATCTTAACTTACATCCTTCACATTAGTCATAACAGACGATTTGCACGCAATCATAATAAAAATCTAATGGTTATGGCCTGTATGCTTATAATCATTTTATTGTTTGCCAGACTATTCGCACCATTATCCGAAGCACTGACCCAAAATTCGACTTTTGGAATTTCGCCTTCAGCAATTATTTTCAGTATTCCAATTGCCTCTGGTGCCATGACCATATGTTTGTTGCTATGCCTCAATATAGCAATACCCTTTGCTTTGGTGGCTGCTGCATGCACAACAGTAATTTTTCAAAACAGATTTGAAATTTTTATCTATTTCCTGCTTAACAGCGCAATGGCAGCTTACTGGATCCAAAATTGCAGGGAACGTAAAGTGTTTATTAAAACGGGCTTAAAGCTTGGATTGCTTAATGCAGTGCTTTCAACTGCAATCTCTTTTTATATTTCAGGCTTTGTAGGCTTCAAAATACTGGAGATCTGGGCTTTTGCCTTTATGGGTGGTATAATAGCTGGAATCGTTACAACAGGCATTGCCCCTCTTGTAGAAATAGCATTTGGTTATACAACAGATATCACGCTTCTAGAACTTGCAAATCTCGAAAGACCGATTCTTCGCCGGCTAATGATAGAGGCTCCCGGCACCTATCACCATTCTGTTATTGTGGGCAACATGGTTGAAGCTGCAGCGACTGAAATTGGTGCAAATCCTTTGCTTGCTAAAGCTTGCGGCTATTATCACGATATCGGCAAGATAAAGAAGCCTTTGTATTTTATTGAAAACCAGAAAAACGGGAAAAACAAACACAACAAACTTGCTCCTTCCATGTCAAAACATATATTAGTTGCTCATGTAAAAGAAGGTGTTGAGATGGCAAAACAAAATAAACTTGGCCAGGCAATAACCGACACTATAAGGCAACACCATGGCACAAGCCTGATCACCTACTTTTACGAAAAAGCAAAGAAACAAAAGGGAGAGGATGCTGTAGAAATAGACAATTTCAGATACCCCGGCCCAAAACCTCAGACCAAGGAAGCAGGGCTTGTCATGCTTGCAGATGTTGTTGAAGCTGCCTCAAGAACTCTCGATAATCCTACGCCATCAAGGATTCAGGGACTTGTGCAGAATCTTATAAACAAAATTTTTTCTGATGGGCAGATTGATAGCTGTGAATTAACATTAAAGGATTTGCATAAAATAGCGAAAACTTTTAATAGAATATTAAGCGGAATACATCACCACCGCATAGATTATCCTGAAAAATCCTCTTCTATCAATGGAAAGGTTAAAGATGAAAATCCTGATAGACAACAGGCAAAAAAAACACACAATTTTTCCGGAAATGATTCAGAAAAAGGCCCAAGCCATCTTAAACGCCTTGGACTGTCCTGATGGAGAACTTTCCATTCTGATCGTTAATGATCCCATGATAGAGGCTCTAAACAAACAATATCTCAATAGATATGGCCCTACTAATGTTATAGCCTTCCCCATGCGGGAGGGCAAATTTGCAAACATCTCGCCTCAATTGTTGGGCGATGTGGTTATATCTGTTGAAACCGCTTGTCAAGAAGGAGTAAATGCGGGAATCAGTGTGGAAGAACGTCTTATACAGCTTTTGATTCACGGAATTCTTCACCTGTTTGGCTATGATCATGAAACAACGGAGCAGGAAGCTTTTAAGATGGAAAAAAAGAGTGAAGAACTTATGAAATTAATATAAGTTCACCACGGAACGACACGGAGTTTCACTGAAAATTGCAAACAATGAGCAAGTTAACATATGAACATTTGAGCTATAAAATTATTTCAAAACAACTCGCTTGAGAGTAGGTATATTAATAATTCAGTGTAATTCCGTGAAAATCCGTGGTGAGCTATTACGCTATTTTTATATTGGAGGGTTCAATAATGGCAGGATTAGCTGTAAATGTTGATCACGTTGCTACTTTAAGAGAAGCCAGAAAGGTCAGCTACCCGGAACCTGTGGCAGCGGCTGTACTGGCTGAGCTGGCCGGAGCTGATGGAATTGTTGTTCATCTAAGAAAAGACAGGCGCCACATACAGGATCGGGATGTCAGGATTTTGCGAAAAGTTGTTCAGACCAAACTTATCCTGGAAATGGCCTCAACTTCTGAAATGGTTGGAATAGCTCTTGATATAAAGCCCGATCTTGTAACGCTCGTACCTGAAAAGAAGGAAGAGCTCACAACCCAAGGTGGACTGGATCTCTTTGTCCACAAAAACTCAGTTGCCGAAACCGTTGGCTCACTCCAGGACAATGGTATTCCTGTAAGTATTTTCATAGATCCGGCACCTGAACAAATCAAACTCGCGCATAAGATAAATGCCTCAACTGTTGAAATTCATACAGGAACTTTTTGTGACGCAACAACACCACAAAAAATGGATCAGGCTTTTGACAAAATTGTTGATGCTGTTAAACTGGCCCACAAACTGAAACTAAAGATAAATGCCGGTCATGGGATATGTTACAATACCATAAAGGCTTTCAATGGCCTGCATGAAATTGATGAATTCAGCATAGGCCACAGCATAGTCTCAAGAGCTGTGCTTGTTGGAATGGAAAGAGCTGTCAAAGAAATGTCGGCGCTTATTAAAGAGCTTTGAATTACTCAGCCTAAAACCTGAGTTTTTAACCTATGGAGCACAACATGTATCTTGTAACTGCTGGTGAAATGCAGGAAATGGATAGACAGACTATTGAATCATATGGTCTTCCCGGCAGAGTCCTTATGGAAAATGCCGGCCTGGGTGCAACACGGATATTATTAAAACAATTTAAAGGTGTTATTAACAAAAAGGTCGGCATTGTAGCCGGACGCGGGAATAACGGCGGAGACGGTTTTGTAATGGCCAGATATCTTTCTCAAAAAGGCGTAAGCGTGACCGTATATCTCCTTGCCGAAAAATCTATGGTTAAAGGTGATGCTGCTGAAAATTTAAACATTTTAGCCCCGCTCGACATTCCCGTAATAGAAATGCCGGATCAAAAATCTTTTTCAAAGCACAGAACTTCTATGCTTCATCAGGATATATGGATTGATGCCATACTCGGAACCGGACTAAAATCCGATGTCAAAGGGTATTTCCGAAAAATTATCGAGTTTATTAACAGCTTAGAAAAGCCGGTTTTTTCAGTAGACATACCCTCAGGGCTTAATGCAGACACAGGCCGGCCTTGCGGTGCCTGTATCCAGGCTCATACAACAGCGACCTTTGCATTTGCCAAAACAGGCCATTTAATTTTTCCAGGAGCAGGTTATACCGGAAACCTCGAAATAATAGATATTGGCATACCTGACTATATTGCCGAAAAGGTGGGGCCCAAACAATTCCTTCTGACATCTGCGCTGGTCAGGAGTACGCTGCAAAAAAGATCGCCCGAAGCCCATAAAGGTAATACAGGTCATCTCTTAATTATTGCTGGTTCGACCGGTAAAACCGGCGCAGCAGCCATGACGGCAATATCGGCAATGCGTTCAGGCGCAGGACTTGTAAGTCTCGGAATACCAAAAAGTTTAAACCCTGTTTTAGAGAGCCAGGTTCTTGAGGTAATGACGAGCCCTCTTCCGGAAGCCGAAGGCGGCATACTCGATGAATCGGCATTCGACGAAATTATGGATCTTATTGCCGGCAAAAAGTGCCTTGCTATTGGGCCGGGACTTGGAACTGCTTCCAGCACTAAAAATCTTGTTATTCGGATTATTCAGGAATGCAGTATACCGCTTGTAATTGATGCGGACGGTTTAAATAACCTTATTGACAACATCCATATACTAAAAAACTTGAAGCGCCCTGTTATATTGACCCCGCATCCTGGGGAAATGTCAAAACTGATAGGCAGGCCTGTGAGCTTTATTCAGAATGATCGGATAAATTGCGCCAGGAATTTTGCAAAAAAATTTAAGGTTCATGTTGTTCTTAAAGGAGCGAGAACTGTAATTGCACATCCTGATGGGAAAGTCTTAATCAACCCCACCGGCAATCCAGGCATGGCTTCCGGCGGCATGGGGGATGTGCTAACCGGAATTATTGCAGGCTTTGTTGCACAGGGTTATTCTCCTGAATCAGCCACTCATGCGGGCGTCTATTTACACGGAGCTGCCGCTGATATGCTGCAAAAAAATATGGCTCCATTTGGTTTTCTGGCAACGGAAGTTATGAACGCCATACCAGGGCAGATACAACATTTAACCTAAATTGAGCGATTTTTTACTTGATCTGCACCGTTCTCTTGCGCATAAAGGCTTCGCAAAAATCCTCGACATATCCACGGGTATGCCTGCGGTTTTCGCAAATCCTTATGCATCAAGATCCCAACACATATCTTCGCAAAAAATCGCTCAACTTAGGTTTAATTAATGCTAAAAATAATAACCAATTCTCTTGATGAAACCCGGGCTCTTGGGGAAAAAACAGGAAAACACCTTGAGCCCGGAACTGTTTTAACCTTAACCGGTGACCTTGGAAGCGGAAAAACTACATTTGTTCAAGGTTTAGCTAAAGGCCTTGATATCCCGGATGATTATTACATAACAAGCCCAACCTACACCTTGATAAATGAATATCCCGGCAGATATCATTTATTCCATGTTGACCTTTATCGTATAGATAATTATGCCGATCTTGATGATATAGGCCTCTACGAAATACTTAGCGGTGACGGAGTTGTAGCTATCGAATGGGCGGATAAACTTCCCAAAAACCTTCTTGCAGAATACCTGGCAATTCATATAGATATATTGAATGATGAATCACGAAAAATCAGTATAGTTGCGCATGGACTTAGAGGGGAAAATCTGATAAAAAAATTATAGTTCTATGGAGAAGAGATGGGATTAATTGTTCAAAAATATGGGGGCACTTCCGTAGCTGATCTCGAGCGAATTCGTAATGTCGCAAAACGAGTTGCAAAAACCTTTGATAAGGGAAACAATGTAGTTGTTGTTCTTTCGGCCATGGCGGGCGTCACAGATAGCCTTATCAATATGGCTAACCAGATTACCGATTCTCCTGAAAGACGTGAGCTCGATGTTCTTCTCGCCACAGGAGAACAGACAACTGCGGCCCTTCTATCCATAACATTGAAATCAATGAATTACTCTGCAGAATCATTGCTGGGATATCAGGCAGAAGTTTTAACCAACCGCAATTTTGGCAGTGCGCGCATTCTTGATATAGGAGCCGGCCGCATAAAAGAACTTATTGAAAAAAATAACATAGTGGTTGTTGCCGGATTCCAGGGTTGCGACCCTGATGGAAACATCACGACTCTTGGACGCGGAGGCTCAGACACATCTGCTGTAGCAATAGCCACAGCAATAAAGGCTGATGTATGTGAAATTTATACTGACGTTGACGGAATTTACACTGCGGATCCGAATATTTGCAAGAAAGCAAGAAAACTTGATAAAATATCTTATGACGAAACGCTGGAGATGTCGAGCCTTGGAGCCAAGGTTCTACAGATTCGTTCGGTTGAATTTGCAAAAAAATACAATGTCCCGGTTCATGTTAGATCATCTTTCAGTGAGGAGGAGGGAACTATGGTTGTTAATGAGGATTCTGAGATGGAACATCTTGTTGTATCAGGCATAACCTGTAATAAAAATGAAGCACGTATAACCCTGAAAAAAGTTCCCGATCAGCCTGGTATCGCAGCAAAAATTTTTTCTCCCCTTGCAGAGTCAGGCATTCTTGTTGACATGATAATTCAAAATACCAGAGCAGGGGGTATGACCGATCTTACCTTCACGGTTGCAAAAACCGATTACAATAGAGCGCTGGAAATATCAAAAAAAGTAGCTGAAGAAATTAAAGCAGAAGAGGTATTGTCAGCCGAAAATATCGCAAAGATATCTGTTACCGGCGTTGGCATGAAGAGTCACTCCGGAGTTGCAGCAAAAATGTTCTCTACTCTTGCCAGTGAGAATATTAATATCAGATTGATAAGCACTTCAGAAATCAGGATATCTTGTGTAGTTGAAGAAAAGTATGCGGAACTGGCGGTTCGTGTCCTTCACTCAGCTTTTGGATTGGATAAAGAATAATAGATAGTAAGGGCTCGCTTAAAGCGTTCAAGCTTCAAGCCGTGAACGGTTACGAATGAGATATAATCTTATGTGCAAGAAACTCTAAATAACGGCCTTGATCTCCTCTGCAATATGAATGGCTGCTTCTTTAGGATTTTTTGCATCTCTTATGGGCCTGCCGATTATCAAATAATCTGATCCATTCTCAATTGCCTGGGCCGGAGTAGTTATGCGCCGCTGATCATCTTTGTTCATACCTTCCCAAAATGGTCGTATGCCTGGCGTTAATGCAACAAAACCTTTCCCAAAATTTTCTTTTATCATTTTTACTTCAAGACCGGAGCACACGATTCCGGCACATCCCGCATCCTTAGCCATTTTTGCTCTATTCATTACAAGCCGTGATATATCTGAAGAAAATTCAGAACGAAAGCCGGCAGCATTAATATCTTTTCCTGATACGCTTGTTAACACCGTAACACCAACTACGCCTACTTTCCCGACACTTCCGGCAACAGCAGCTTCAAGCATTTCTTTATTTTCTCCACAATGAACAGTTGCAAAATCAACACCCAAATCAGCTATGCTTGCCATAGCACGTGAAACAGTCGCAGGAATATCATGGAGTTTAAGATCCAAAAAGATTTTAGTTTTTCCTGAAGTCTTTATAATCTTAATGATTTCAGGCCCGGAGCTTATAAAGAGCTCAAGCCCTACCTTGAACATACCAACATATTCTGAAAGAAGTACAATATATTGCTTTGCTTCCTTTAAAGATGGTACATCCAGAGAAAAAACAATATAATCTTTTGCTGCTTTCATAAAATCAGCTTCTGAAACCCTTTTCTTTTATAACATATTGTAATAATATAGTTTAAATGAAGGTTCATCCAATTGTCATTTTGAAAATAAAATGATATATTAATCTAATAAAGTCGGCTGGTTTTCTTTATAGGACTCAACAAGGGCGCTGCAACTTTGATCTCGTTGTATGCAGGGCACACGTTCTTAAGAGCGAGCCTACATTTTCTAATTATGGAAGTCAAGACAAGTCCCAAGCCCGGCTGGATGGAGGCGAAGGGTGTAGCTGCAGGAGAAACGAGCCGTGAACACCACGGAGGACTCACCCCGGCGAAGGCCGGAACGGTCCCCAACCGAATGGTGTGGGAGGGCCGG
>DAOUSD010000108.1 GCA_030627405.1 Deltaproteobacteria bacterium | reverse complement strand
TATATACAGGATGAAACATATAGAGAACTTAATCAACAGGTCAATGAGGTAAAGAGGATGTTGAACAGTTTTATCCAAAAGCTAACCGCTAATGGCTAAAAGCTAACCGCACAGGTCGAATTATTTTTGTAAGCATTCACAGGTTCAAAAGTTCACTGTTCAGGCCCGCCTGCCATCCGTTGGGCAGGGTTATAAGAAACTTGCATTTTTGTTTATAGCCGGAAATTTACAAACTCGTAATAGTTGGTGGATATGCCGTTGGTTATCTGGTTCGAAACTAATGGAAGTAATTCAAGATTAGGAGGTATCTAAATGATGACTTGGCAAGATTGCATAACAGTTGATCCGTCAGTATGTCATGGTAAAGCATGCTTAAAGGAAACCAGAATTATGGTGTCGGTTGTGCTGGATAATTTGGCGGCCGGACTTTCTTATGAAGAGATAATTGCAAGCTACCCATCCTTAAACAGGGAGTCTGTGCAAGCTGCCATTGCTTATGCAGCCGAACTTACGCGAGAACGAGTTATAGGTATGCCGGCTTAGGCAAGGAAATGAAATTCAAAATCGATGAAAATTTGCCTGTTGAGGTTGCAAATTTACTCACAGAGCAAGGACACGATGCACTGACTGTGTTTCAGGAACACCTTGATGGAGCCCCTGACAGCTACATTTCAATTGTTTGTCGAAGAGAGAAACGTGCTTTGATAACCTTAGACACCGTTTTTGCCGATATCCGCGCTTATCCACCACAGATTTTAATTAGAATTACCAGAGAGAAAAAATTATTGTCCCATGGCAATATTGCCGATGCCTGATGATATAACCTAAGTTGAAATAAAAAGGGTTTAAAAAAATACAGAGATGAAAAACAATGAAAAAATTGCATTAGTTGTCGGCGGAAGTCGAGGGATCGGAAAAGCAATAGCAATCCGTCTTGCCAAGTCTGGTTTTAATATTTGGCTCACATATCGAAGTAACCACGATGCTGCCGATAAAACAAAGGAAGAAATAGAAAAAACAGGGAGATTCTGTAAAACTCTTTCATTTGATGTCTCTGATTATAAAGAAACAGAGGCAGCCTTAGAAAAAAAAGCAGATGAGTATCCACCTGATGTAGTGGTATATAATGCAGGTATAACCCGTGATAACCTTATGATGTGGATGACAAAGGAAGAATGGGATTCAGTTCTTTCTGTAAATCTTGATGGATTTTACAATGTCATGCATGCTATATTGTTTCCAATGCTTCGTGAAAAACAAGGACGAATCATTGTAGTTTCTTCCACTTCAGGCCAGATCGGTCAAGCTGGTCAGGTAAACTACTCTGCATCAAAAGCAGGGTTGATTGGTGCTGCAAAAGCATTGGCAAGGGAAGTTGGAAAGAGAAATATTATTGTTAATGTAGTTGCTCCGGGAGTGATTGAAACAGATATGACCAAAGATCTCTCAAAAGAGAACATTCTGCCTCTTATCCCACTTAATCGTTTTGGAAGTTCCGCAGATGTTGCATCGGTCGTTAATTTTTTATGCAGCGAAGAAAATATGTATATTCACGGTCAGGTTATCGGCATTAACGGAGGCCTGACCATATAAATTGAAAAAGTATGATAATATAGTTGTGGGAAGCGGTATTAGCGGATTGACGATTGCTCTTTTGCTTGGCATGAACGGTCATTCCGTTCTGCTTCTTGAAAAAAATACACGTATAGGCGGATCACTCGCAAGGTTTTACAGACAAGGAATTCCTTTTGATACAGGTTTTCATTTTACCGGTGGATTTTATAAGAACGGAATTCTTCACGATATGCTGACCGTTCTTGGGATCCATGATTATATCAGGCCGATTTATATCGCACATGGTAAAAATAACCGTTTTGTTTTTGAAAAAGAACAGGCTGTATTTGACCTGCCGGTAGGTTACCAGGCAATTATTTCAAAATTCAAGGATTATTTCCCATCAGAAACAACCGCTATTGACCGTTATTTTGATATGGTCAGGGATGTCTGTTCCAGTACCGTTTCAATGGATTTGCGTAACATCACTCTTTCTCCGAATGTTATAAATGAGGATTATATAAGCCTTGACAAAGTTCTGAACAGCTTAACTGACAATCGTCTGCTCAAAGGATTGCTGTCTGGTTTCTGCATGTGCCACGGAGTTAAGCCTGCAGAAATTTCGTTTGCAAACCACAGCCGTGTCAGTTACGATCTGTATAAGTCCATGTCACGCGTTAAAGACGGTGGAGATGCCTTTATCAGGGCATTCAAAGAACGTTTTACGAAATTTGATATTGATGTTATGTGCGGCAGCTTTATCAAGAAATGTATTAATATAAAGAATGATCATGTTGGACGCTTTGTTTTGAACAATGGAGATGAAATTTCCTGCAAACACTGTATTTTTACAATTCATCCTCAAAAAATTTTAAAGGTCCTTCCGCAGAAATATTTGACCAAAGCTTTTATAGAACGAGTTAAGTCTTTTGAACCATCAGCAGGTTTCTTTTCTGTTTACGGAATTGTGGAATCAGATAATGCTTTTGATACGGTTGAGCCAACAACTCTTTCTCTGTTCCCAACAGCCGACATTAACTCATTAATAGACCCGTATAATCCTGGCCCGCCTGCTATGGTAATCATGAAAAACACGGAAACGGTCAATGCCAAATCGTACAGGGTGTTGAATGCCCTTGAAGTTTCTTTCCCGGAACATGTTGAGGCATGGAAAAATTCAAAACCGGAGAAACGTCCAAACGGCTATATGAAATACAAGCAAGAACACATTAATAATATAAGTAAACGTGTTATCGATATTTATCCGGAATATAGTGATTCATTTAAAGTAGTCGATGCCGCATCTATATTGACATTCAGGGATTATCTGCATTCGCCTCATGGTTCGGCTTATGGAATCAAACAAAAAATCGGGCAGTTTAATCTTTTTGGTAAGCTTCCCCTGCGAAATGTGTATGCTGCCGGTCAAAGTTCCGTATTGCCGGGTCTTGTTGGCGCAATGATGTCATCTTTTATTGTGGGACGCGCTGTAATCGGCAAGGACGATTACAATCATTTTATCGGGCGGGGATTAGACAGTTGAAAAGAGTGGTTATATCAGGTGTCGGCGCTGTTTCGGCTATGGGTAATGATGTTTCTTCACTCGTCAAAGGCATTGAGGAGGGAAGAAGCGCTGTCCATTATATGGAAGGATGGAATCAATATACCGGCCTGCGCAGTCTTGTCGGTGCACCAGCGGAATTAATAAACAAAAAAGCCATACCGCGCAAAAATAGACGGTCAATGGGCAGAATGAGTATTTTTGCTGTGCAGGCGACAGAGCAGGCTTTAGCAGACGCTGGTATAAAACACGATGAATTAGCCTCAGGCCGGATCGGCTGTATTATCGGCTCAACAATGGGAAGCGCCGAAAGTCTTAATGAAACATTTGAAATCATGCTGCCGCAAAAAGATTTGACACAGCTTTCATCAATGAAGTTTTTTCAGTGTGTTTCACATACGGCGGCCATGAATGTATCACAGTGTTTGGGCATTACAGGTTGCGTTCTTGCGACCTCGGCAGCCTGTGCATCAGCATTACATGCAGTCAATGTAGGCTATGACTTAATAAGGCTGGGAAAACAGGATGCTGTTCTTTGCGGTGGTGCGGAAGAACTTCATCCTACAGTCACCGGCTCTTTTGATGTTCTTTTCGCAACATCCTCAAATTATAATGACAATCCACATAAGACACCTCGACCTTTTGACAGAGACCGTGATGGACTGGTCTGCGGCGAAGGAAGCGGAATATTGGTAATTGAAGAATACGAACGCGCCTTAAAACGAAATGCAAAAATATACGCGGAAATCCTGGGTTATCATACCTGTGGAAGCGGTGTTCATGTAAGCCAGCCTGATAAAAATTCGATAGTGTTATGTCTCAAAGAAGCCCTGGCAAGTGCAAAGGTTTCTTCTAAGGAAGTTGATTATATTAATGCCCATGCAACAGCAACCATACAGGGAGACAGAGAAGAAGCAAAAGCAATAAAGGAAGTTTTAGGCGATTTAATACCTGTAAGCAGTCTAAAGGGATATATAGGGCACACTCTGGGTGCATCAGGGTCACTGGAATTGATTGTATCGCTTGCAATGATGGAGAAAGGAATAATATATCCTACCCTGAACTTAGACAACGTCAGCCCTGACTGCCAGGGTATCAATCATGTAATGCAAGCTGTTTCTAAAGATATTTCAATTATGGTTAAAAACTGTTTTGCATTTGGGGGTATAAATTCTGTACTGGTATGTAAAAAATTAAAATAAAAGCTCACCACGGAACGACACGGAGTTTCACTGAAAATTGTAAACAATGAAGTGCAACTACTCAGGTTCACAGTTCCAGGGTTCACGGTTCAAGGTTAGAAAGCAATAAAAATTGAACGAGGCAACCAACCGTGAACCGTGAACCTAACAACCTGAAAAGTTACGATAATTCAGTGTAATTCCGTGAAAATCCGTGGTAACCTATTATAAATAATATTAATTATAAAGATTAGATATTAGAAATTTCATGAAACAAGAAATTACAGAAAACGATATTATAGCAATGACAAACCAGGTTTTTGAAGAGTCATTTGAGATAGAAACAGAAAAACTTCAGCCCAAAATGAATATATTTGAAGACCTGGGGCTGGACAGCCTGGATATTGTTGATCTAATCGTTGCTCTTCAGCAAAAGTTCGGCGTTAAAATTCGTAACGATGAGCGAGCCAGGGATATTAGAACTCTGGAGGATGTTTACAGGTTTATTCTAAGTTTGAAAAATGAAGAACATTAAAGGCTTAAAACTGATCTTTTTCAATATTGCCTTTTACTTTTTATTTTTTCTGTACTCGGCCATTGCTATCCCTGTACTAACTCTCCTTGTTGCATATTTTTCATTAGTTATGTCCCATCGTAATACCATGAAGTGGTTTCGCCGAGCCATAAGCTGGTATGGAATGGTGGCTATAAAAGTACTTCCTTTTTCATTAATAAGGATATACTATAAAGATTATGAAAAAAACCCTGGGCCAGGGCCTTATATTTTCGTTTGTAATCATAAATCTGCAACAGATCCTTTTTTAATGGCCTGCCTGCCGTATGAATGTATTCAGGTTGTGAATATATGGCCTTTTCGATTACCTGTTTTGGGTATTTATGCTCGCTGGGCAGGCTACTTAAGCATTAATGAGATGCCCTTTAAACAATTTTCAAAACAAGCGGCTAAGTTACTGAATCAGGGAGTTTCCATTATTGTATTTCCGGAAGGGACTCGATCGGGAGGCAAGTCAATGGGCCAGTTTCATGGTTCGATTTTTCGCGTTGCCCTTGAAGTTAAATGCCCGATTGTGCCGGTATGTATTTGCGGTAACGAAAATATTCCTCCACGAGGTTCTTTTTTACTCAGACCGGGAAAGATAAAAATACATAAATTGCCGGCAATAAAATGGGAAGAATTTAAAGATCTTAACCCTTTTAAATTAAAGAACATGGTACGAAATATTATATCCGAAGAGGTAGCCGTAATGGACAGGAAAGAATGATGGAATTAAAGCAATACATGGATATAGAGTTTTCCGAACCTCACATCATAAGAAAACTTCAAGAAAAAAGGCTTCGCGATCATCTTGTTTACTGCAGCAAGCGTTCACCGTATTATCAGAGGATTCTAAAAGATTCATGTATCGACTTTGAACGCATAAGACTTGAACAACTTTGTGAACTCCCATTTACCGACAAATCTGATCTTGAAAAATATAATAATGATTTTTGTGCTGTTTCGCCTGTAAAAATTGTTGATGTTGTTTTATCATCCGGAACAACGGGCTGCCCGACACGCATAGTGTATACGGATTATGATTTAAACCGCCTCGCATATAACGAAAAAAAGTCATTTGCCGGATGCGGAATTACCGCAGAAGATATAGTTTTGCTGACCTGCACCATTGACCGGTGTTTTGTTGCAGGGCTTGCTTATTTTCTTGGTGTGCGCAGTCTCGGCGCAACAGCAATAAGAAACGGTCTGAATACTCTTGAAAACCAGAAGGATATTATTTTAAGGATGAAGCCCACTGTAATTGTCGGTGTGCCGACATTCCTGAAAAAATTAGGCCTCTATCTGCAAAATAATAAAATAAATCCAGCAAAAACTACTGTTTCCAAGCTCGTATGTATAGGCGAACCCTTACGAAATCAAAATCTTGAACTACTGAAAATCGGCCTGGATTTAGAAGAAATATGGCAGGCAAAAGCATTTTCAACTTATGCATCAACTGAAACAGTTACAACATTCTGTGAATGTACTGCTCAACAAGGAGGACACCTGCATCCGGATTTGGCTGTTGTAGAAATTATTGATGAAAACGGCAAAGTTCTTCCACCAAGACATATTGGTGAAGTTGTTGTCACTCCGATAGCTATGGAAGGTATGCCTCTTGTTCGTTTTAAAACCGGTGATATAAG
>DAOUSD010000283.1 GCA_030627405.1 Deltaproteobacteria bacterium | reverse complement strand
GGGTTCAGATGAATGTAACGCATCAGTTCCAACAAGTAGATATCCTCCTGGCACAGAATGGATTTGTAGCGGTTCTGGAAAAGGTGGCCGTGTCTCTGGTGCCTGCGGTTATACCAAAGTGATGGGGAGTCCTATCCCGATATATTTTTTTATTACCGTCCTTCATAAATGACTCTGTTGATTTACTATCTTTTCAAAAAAATCTGCACAACATATAGTGCGTACATGGTAAATTGGCAACAATATATTGTGCTCTGTTTTTTAAAATTGGAGTAAATCAACAGAGTCATAAATAGATATCAATTACAAAAAATGTTAAAATTTACAAGAAATAGAGGCATAAAAAAATCTTCCCGGTTCATATACAATTGCAGGATTAGCACCTGAACCGGAAACAACATCCCACTCATATGAATTTGCCACAGCATAACGCCTATCAAAAATATTTTCAACACCAACATTTAGTGTCAACATTTTGTAATTCCAGCCTCCTCTGAAATTAACCACGTCCCAGCCTGACAACGCCTTTTCGCCGGCAGCAACATCAACATTGTCAGCGTTTTCAGAGTGAATCCATTCTAATGTTCCAAAAAGCATTTGAGTGTCATAGTGCAATGCAAGTTTGGTTTTAAGCGGCGGAACTTCGGCAAGATCATTATCATTATTATACTCAGGCCTGGAATCTTTTTTCCCCCGCTGCCAGGCAGCAGCGGTTTCCACGGAAAAATCGGATATAATATCTACAATCATTTTCACGTCAGCTCCGTAGATGTGGGCATCAATATTTGTCCAAGTTTGATGGGAATCGGTAGTTTGCTTTCCCTGTTGATAAATATAGTCCTTAAGATCACTGTAAAATGCCTTTGTTCTGAAACTAAATGTTCGGCCTGTTAACTGAAAACCGAGGTCAAACTCTCTATTCTTTGTGGGATCCAAATCCGGGTTTCCGTGAAAATAAGGGCTGGGAGATTGAAGATAACGTTCAACAGCCGTCGGGGTACGGATACTTTGACCAATCCCTCCAAAAAGAAACGCATTATCCATCAAATAGTATTCAGCGGACAGATATCCGCTGAACAGATCATCATTATTTTTGTTGGTGGATGTTACCACAATGCTTTGCTTGAGGTCCTCATCGGCTTTTGATTCAAACCGGTCGTAACGAAAACCGGCGCTCAGCGACAAGTTGTCATAATTTTTATCCGCCTTCAGGTATAAGCCGAAATCATAGCTGTTCACATCTGGAATAAGCTCATCATCCATATTTACACCGGTGTCATCCCTGTACATGTTCCCTTTCCAGTTGTGTTTGTAGGCATCTATGCCATAAGTAAACAGAGCAAATCCGGCAGACTTTTTGTTCTCTATTTTTCCTCCGGTGATAGTCGATTTTACTTCATTATGACGATGAAAAGAAGGATTGCCTGCAAGTTCCCGATACTTGTCAAAAGGTTCATGTTCGACCCTGTTTTGATAAAGAGAAAAGCTCAACTCATCTGAAAAATTTTCCAGACCAGTTATGGAATAATCGGCTTGGCTCATATAAGTTTTTTCGGAATCGATATCCATTCCGGCTCTTGGTGTCATAATGTTATCGGCTTTTCCATAGGTATATGAAAAAAGAATGGTCTGATTTTCTGTGGGAGTAAATTGCAACTTGCTCCATACGTCATGTTTTTCAAAGGCCTTCATGTTTTCCCCTTTGGCATTATAAGGACGGCCTGCCGGAGCAAATTTATAAAGTTTATTTCCATCCCCGTCTTCGTACTGATCGGATTCCGAATAATTATAGCCGATTAATCCTTGAACTTTTTCGTTGCCGCTGGTTGTGTAAAAACCGCTGCTTAAGAAATCATAGCTGCCCGCTTTTGTAAGGATTTCACCCAAAAATTCTTTTTGTGGTTTTTTGGTTATAACATTAATGCTTCCACCAAGGGCGCCCGCCTTTGTGACATCAAACGGCCCCTGTCTGACTTCTATTTTATCAACAGTCAACATATTAATATGCGACAGAGATGGATCTTTTCTGCTGCCGCAAGCGCCCTCAAGAAGCCCGTCATCCACCAGCACTCTTAAATCGGATTTTCCAAATCCTCTCAAGGAAACCTCATTCCCGTATCCGCTTTTACGGATCATTGTCGCTTCTATCATTTCATTTGAAAGAATTTCAGCAAGATCAACCACTTTATGTGTTTTAAGCGTTTCAGCTCCTATATTTTTTTCATCCGCATCATTTTTAGCAGCAGTTACTACAATAGTATCAAGAGTTATTGTCCCTGCGCAGGTCAATGCTGATCCGGCAAGAATGAAGGAAAAAGTCCAAATAAGCACAAATAATAATCTTGTTGTATATGAAAATTTCATAATTCTATACTCTCCTTATTTATTCCATATATAATATATGGACTGATGGCTGAAGTCGACCGTACTTTCTGTAATATCAACTGGTTAGCATGTATCCAGATGAGGCACAGTTCTCTTGTACGAATTGCTGGACGATAAGTTGCAACAGTCCTTAAAATGTTTTTAATCAGCTTTCTGTTTCTGGAATAAACAAGGAGGCGACCGGGGCGGGATAAGTAAATAATCGATCTGTTCTAAGATAACAGATTCAAACAGAAATCTGAATATCGGCAATGATGTCAATAAAGGCAGGAATGCACAGAGCTTTGTTTTATAAATGTGGAATTGCTTTAAAAAAGAACATATAGGGCAGTTTCGATCGGCCTTGTATTTGACGTGCTTGTTATGAACAAAAGGCGGGGATTGTTTGGAAGCGGCAAGCGCTTTGCAGTGTGAAGACCGTTCACAGTGATGGTGGAAAAAAGGATGAATAAAATGTATCCCTGTCGTGGAAAAAAGAAGTGCTGACAGAGCAATTATACTGACTGATCTAATAAGATATGTAGCTCTCAGGTAACTCATTATTTTATCTTATTTGCAAATTTTTTAAAAGTTTTCCACCTTTGCAATAACAGAGCAAAGAATCCGCTAATAAGGCATGCTCCGCCGACACCAACCGGGCAGCCGGTCTGACCACAAAAAGGACACACCGCAGAAGATGAATAAATGCAAAAAAAGACCAGCCACCACCTGAAAAACAGGAAAAAACGACAACTAACCGACGATGATTCAGCAATGCAAGATTGGATTTTCTGTTTCATATAAAGATTCTCTGCTAATAAAGAATGCTTACTTGTCGGGAATATAACCCATAAAGCATGAGCGGCGCAGCTTTTAGCGTCCAGCTCCATGCGTTGGTTGTGTGCCGGGCACGGCACATGTTTTTAAAAGTGAGTCAAACGTATCATAAAAGTAAATCGTTTGACAAGTCTTAGACCCAGCCGGATGGAGGCGAAGGGTGTAGCGGAATTACAACGGGGTATCG
>DAOUSD010000179.1 GCA_030627405.1 Deltaproteobacteria bacterium | reverse complement strand
TCGAAGTCGCTATGGCCGCTGAACTAATAATCGAGCAAGAATTGGGGTCAAACCTTGACTATTTCATTTAGTTTTTTATAAATCCTCTTGATTCTACAGAGGAAAAGATTATAGTATTTGGGAACCAATTCACTTGGACTTTCAAGCAATTAGCACACAGTTCTAAAAATTATCGAAAAACCGAAAAGATCCGAACCAGGCGCTGGAGATGGACTGGGCAAAGCCGTGCCGCTTTTGAAAGACAGTATTTGACCGATAGTTTTTACCTTTATCATAGTTTTTCGGTTATCGTTGCCCAGCCACTCAGCTCTACGTTATAATTCACTATGGCTGGACGAATATACATACCAAACGAAGTTAAAAAATCAATAAAATCTCATTTAAAGGTTGCTATTGAAAATGCGGAAAATGCATACGAAAATGCTTGTGAAGAGGAGGATGCACTTACTGGTCAATTAGGTTTTAGCTTAAAATGCAAACAAAAGCGTGTTTATGTTACTTCATTATCTGATTCACAGGATGTGCAACCAGGCGTATGGAAATGGTCTTTTAAATATTATAAGTTTAGAGGTAGAGGACCTAAACCCACTGAAAATATTTTGGGTGCAGATGGAATCTTTGAGTTTGGAGTTCAACGTGGAGAGAATTTCCAAAAAAAATCATTACTATTTCAATCAAAAAATGATTTGGAAAATGATAAGGGGCTTTATTTGCAGGCAATTAAGTTGTCAAATTGGCGTGAAGCCGCATTTGTAATTAATTTTACACCAAAAAGTATAGAAGCATTTCAATTAGATGATGTTTTGAAGGCAAGGGGAAGCAGAAAAAGAATTCAAAATGTGAGTTCACTTTACAAGGTGTTGAGTGAACAATATATTGACTGCCATATTGGCGATACTGACCTTGAATATGACGCTCAATTGCATAGATTAAGTTGGCGTGATTATGATAACAAAACTATCAATACAAAGTTCAATATTAAAAATCGGATTCGATTAAAGATTATACCTCCAAAATATCATAATTACGATATAGGTGATGAAATACCTAATTCTGAAGTCTACAAACACAGAATGTATGTTTCCGATGAAGATTTATTTGCCTTAGACGATTCCTTTACGGAAAGTGAACTTAAAAAAGAAAGAAATAAGTATGTAATATCATATCACCCTGACTTAAACAGAGATTTAGATGATTTGCACATGGAAATTCTGAAAAGAAGGATGCAAGAAGCTAACAAAGTATATGAACGGTTAAGAAATGAAAAATTATAACAAAGCTAATTCAGCCGACGCAAAAAGCCGCGCGGCTGATTAGCAACGTTATGCAACAGGACGCGAATGGAGTGCTGTATGCCCGTAGGACCTGATGACATTCACCGGTTGATTGAGCAACTTCAACCCGTACGCAATCGATTTCATGACGACAAGGCTACAGTTATTGCCATTTACGGGTCGGTTAATCCAAAACACGACGCTCGGATCACGGCCTACTCTAAGGCCATCAATATTTTAAATTCCGTCCAACTTTCGTTCACGTTTATCTCAAAACATCTCCTTCACGGTCAGTGGTGGGAAGCGGTGGCCCGAAATCCGATTCCCGATCCGGATAAGCAGATTTATGCCAATGAATTTGCAAATTTCACAAAGATTGCTTTTGTACAAGGGATCTTTCTGGCGATTGAAAGCTCATTGCGACTTTTCCTTCGTGCACTAGATTCTGCGGCATGTAAAAGTGGTATGGCGGAGTTCAAGTCCATATATGAATGTCTGTTCAAATCCAAGCTCAGTGCTATCCCATCCGATGGAATCGCTTTGCTTGATCTGCTTCGACTAGTTCGGAACACAATTCACAACAACGGCGTTTATTTCAATCCAAGTGGGAATGATGCTTCAATCACTTGGAATGGAGAAACTTTTGTGTTCAAGCAAGGCGCACCGGTTGATTTTGTCACTTGGGAATTCATTATCAGGGTTTCTGAGGCTTTGCGTCAACTCTTACTTGAAGTCGTCGAAGATACCAATTTGAAAGGGATATCAGTGGAAATCAATGATCCGTTCTCACGTTAAATTTTGCATAACAAAAGGATTGAGCTGACCACAAAAGCCGAGCCGATTTTTAGTGAATTCAAAGCATTAGGCGGCTTTTGTGTCAGCTCATCCTTGGCGTTATCTTAGGGCCTATTATATAAAGTGTGTGTACCCTGGATGATAAGAAGGAACTGTGCCAGAAATTGTAGTAATTTCTTTGTCCCAATAAAAAACATCCCCTGGAGGCCCAATTGTATCTTGTTCAACAGTTGTCACAATTTCATTGTTTCCCAGCTTGTCTTGTTTCATTTTTTACTGACCTCAATTTACCATTAACACAGGAGGAAGTAGTTAATCGTTGCCCAAATGCCTTTTATAAAGGCCAAAATATAGAGGGGGCTATAACTCTAGACGACAACTCACTTAAAACTGTGGCTAATGAATTTAATATTAAAATAACTACCCAAACTACTAATCAAATAAAACTAGATAAATTTTCTTCCGTTTTCGTATTTGTATACTGGCAGAATGACCCTACTCAAAATTTTTGTTTAAGTTGGCTTCTTAATAAAGAATCTGCTATTCGTGATGAACGTGAAGCTTCAACTCTAAATATAGCCAATGCGGCTAACCTTTTAGCTTCGAAAGCAGTTCTCATTAATTCACGCCAATTACGATATGCCATACATGCTACTATAATAGCGCTGATACCTGTTATAATTGCTATCAAAAAAGATATATTTGAAATAATTTCGTCATTCATAAAATAAACCCACCTGTAGATTTTTCAGACATTAAAGGTGCTCGTCTTGATTAGTTTCTACACTCGAAGTTTTAAATATAGATAAACCAATATCAAGATTATATCCGTATTCAGTATCGTCTGAAATTGTAAATGTACCTTTTTGTACATCATTATGAAAAAATGTGTCATCGACATCTAAATTGTTTTCCTTTTCAAACGCTTCTGTATCAACAGTTATTGGTTCAAACTTTATAACATTACTCATAATTGTTCACCTCCACATAACCAGACGCTTGAGCTAACGGTAAACGCCGGTTCGTTCTCGTTAAATTATTAGTTTGAACTACAGCCCGTTGCCGTAGCTCATCTTTTCGTTAGCAAAGTATATTGCTTGACAAGACAATGCAATCACATTACCTTATAAAAGTATGAATATATATTTTTACTTGGAGGTGATTATGGCTCAGTTATCTTTATACAGTGACTCTACGCTGACAAATCGATACCAAACAACAATACCAGCGATGGTAAGAAAAGCGCTTCATTTAAATAAACGCGCCAAGATACGTTATACTCTCCAGGCTGATGGAACCGTACTTATATCTCGTGCGGATCAGGATGAAAACGATCCTGTATTGGCTCAGTTCTTAACCTTCCTGGCAAATGATATCAGCCAAAATCCCAAGAACGTAAGTTCCATAAGTTCTGACTTAATTGGCCGCATCAGGCCTCTCATATCTGGCGTTGAACCTGACCTGAATAGCCCACTTTCTGATGAGGACGATTGAGTGTGACAAAACCAAAACCTTTAGTCATCAATGGGTGGAACATATTTGGTCATTCTTTATTTCTGGACCAAGTTGAAACTCTAATAGAACAAGTTGAATCCCTACGTCAGAAAGATTCCATCAATTACAAAAAAAAGAATGCAACAAAACGTCTTGCGGCAATTTTGAAACTATCTTTTGAAATCATACCGCAAGATCCAACTCTTACAGAGTACCGTCAAGGAACGACTCTCGGTAATGCTCACAAACATTGGTTTCGGGTAAAATTCTTTCAGCAATATCGCCTTTTTTTTCGATATCATATGGAAAGCAAGGTGATTGTTTATGCCTGGGTCAATGATGAAAGCACTAAACGGGCATACAACAGTAAAACAGATGCTTATCGAACATTCAAGAAAATGCTGAATGGTGGGCACCCACCTAATAATTGGGAGCAACTGATCCAGGAAGCTAAAATCGAAGCAACACGCCTCAGAAAAGTGGTTTGTGAAAAATGAACCAATATATAATTGCTGCGATTGATACCAGAAGGCCAGAGGGCGTTTTGCTAACAAAACGCTGAACCAGACCGCGAGAAGCTCAGCCGTTTGTACGGAGGCTGGTGGCGCGGCTGGTTAGCTTGGCGTTATGTAGGCGATTGTAAAAGGATGAACTGAAATGGGACCATCAGATGTTCTAAATGCAGTTACTAAATTTCCATTTGTCATGGTCATGACAGCCTATTTCGTTCGAGGATCTATTTTTTTATCAATAAATATACCACTAATATTTAAGCTTAACGCACCTCAACCTTATACAGATTTTTGCAAAATGCTTCATTCGGCCATTTTTATGAGTTGGGAAAATGTGGTCAAAGACAAAGATTTTGGTGCTGTAGTAATTATTCCGTTATTTCTTTTTTTTAGTCTCCTTGTTGGCGTATTAGTTACACCATGCGAAAGACTAGTCGGGTACACATTTACACAAATTATCAATGTATCTCTTCTCTCAAAATTAAATTGTTAGCGAGGCTATTCAATAAAAAAAATATCATACTGTTTACAGGTGAAGCAGGAGGCAACGACGAATATACTGCTTTACTCTCTTGGTTTTTAACCAACCCTCTGTGCCAATATAAGTGAGACACTTCCCAACCTATAATTTAGTGTATATTATAGAGGGTGGGAAGGAGAAATAAAATGTTAGAGAAAGAATCAATGGAAACTCAGGTTAGCAAAGAAACAAAAAACATTCAAGGTATCAGAACTGTGCCGGATCCCGAAGTGCGAGAGAAGGCAGTTCGTCGAAAATTCACGGCAGAGCATAAACTTCGTATCCTCAAGGAAGCGGGGTCTTGTAAGGAACATGGCCAAAT
>DAOUSD010000226.1 GCA_030627405.1 Deltaproteobacteria bacterium | reverse complement strand
CAGTCCGTTTTTATACAAAAGTTTTGCCTAATAGCTAACGGCTAACAGCTAATGGCTGGCATCCGTCAATGTTGAAAAAGTGTAAACCACAAAATGAAGGATGCCTTAAATAATAACAAATAGTTTTATATAGAACAATCATTTTATATCTTTATTGTCAAACTTGACAAATTATTAAGGATGTGGGAAGCGTTAAACCGCTATGTTAAAAGAGAATATGAACAATGAAAAAGTCCTGTTTGTAGATGATGCAGAAAGTATTCTGGATATAGCAAGTGATTATTTTCAACAAAAAGGATATCAGGTCTTTACTGCAAAAAACGGGCTTGAGGCCGTAAAAATTTTAGAAGACGAAAACATTGACTGCTGTTTCAGCGATATTAATATGCCTGAAATGGACGGCCTCGAACTCGCTGAACATATAAGGAAAACCGATAATACTATACCTGTAATTATCATGACCGGTTATCCTTCCTTAGAAAATACGATCAAAACCCTTAAAAACGGCGTTGTAGATTTCCTGATCAAGCCGGTTAATCTTAACCAGATGGAGGTTTGTCTCAAGCGCGTTTTACGAGAACGACGATTGTTTATAGAAAACATAATTTTAAAAAAGGAAGTAGAAGGTAAAGGACAGCTTGAAAGATTAAACAGAGAATTGCTCTATAAGGTTGAAGAACTAAACATCTTGAACAAAATAATGAGCGATTTTACAATTACCGGCTCAAGCTCCGATGTATTCAAACGGTTAGTAGCTACAACAATAAAGATCATGCATGCTGATGAAGCAAAATTTTATGTAATCAATGAGGCTGTAAAAAGGCCGTTTGAAGTTACTGCTGCTATATCAATCCCCGACAAGACTAAAAGCTCCACCGGCACAGATACAGCCATCGAAAAGTTGATAATGGAGACCGTATCAGATGAGACGCCGTTGTTGATTTCCGAAAACAAAGGAACAAGGGGTTTACCTGAAGACATATTATCATTTATGGTAGTACCGCTGGCAATCAGGGGAAAAGTATTTGGTGTTCTGACTGCATGCATAAAAAAATCCAGCATTCTTTTTACTGAAAAGGATTTATATTATTTATCATTTATGACGAATAAAGCAGCTTATGCTATTGAAAATCTTGCTCTTTATGAAAATATTTACGAAAATCTGTTCTCAACTCTCTATGCATTTGTAAAAGCTATAGAGGCAAGAGATCCATATACCCAGCAGCACTCAAACAGAGTAACCAGCATAGCAATCGTTATGGGAAAAGAGATGGGTTGCACTTCAGAGGAATTAGACATTCTCAATTTTGCAGGCCATCTTCACGACATTGGAAAGATAGGAATAAGGGACGCCATCCTGCTTAAACCAGGAACTTATACAGAAGAAGAGCGTAATATTATCAAGGCGCATCCAAATATCGGCGCAAGTATAATAGGACAGCTAGGGTTGCTGGACAGTGAAAAACAGATAATAAAACATCATCATGAGCGTTTTGATGGAACAGGGTACCCTGATGGTTTAAAAAATAAAGAAATACCATTGCTTGCACGCATACTTTCTGTTGCAGACGTTTATGATGCCCTGGCCTCTGATAGAGCCTACCGAAAGAAGATGAAGAAAAACGAGATAATAAAGACAATTAAAGAAGGAAGCGGCACCCAATTTGATCCAGATGTTGTAGATGCTTTTCTTAAACTCTATGATGAAGGAGTCATTGAAAAAAATATATAATGACCTTTGCAGGGGACTATAGATTTTCACAAGTCTGACAGTGTTCCCTGCAATTCCTTTATTTTTCGTAGCCATTCACGGCTTGAAACTTGAAATTGGAAAGTAGAAATTTGGGAGAGATTAAATTAGAAATTGGGAAGAACTGTACAAAAACATGAAGGCCCAATTTCTATTTTCTATTTTCAATGTTCTGTGAACGTTTACTATTTTTCTTTTTCCTTGAGCAGCCTGTGCTGGTAAGCCTCTCCTGTTTTGATAAGCAGTTCGTCGATATCACAAGGTTTCATTACATAATCATAAGCGCCTAATTTCATAGCTTCCATACCAGACTCGATCGAGGCATGTCCGGTAAGCATAACAATCTCTATGGCCGGCTGGAGCTGCTTGATCTGCTTCAAGGTTTCAATGCCGTCGATTCCCGGCATCTTAACGTCTATAACAGCTACATCAAAAGACTTTTGCCTGACCAGCTCTATAGCCTCGTTGCCGCTTGCTGCATCCGTGACATCTATTTTTCTTAATTTCAGCCTGTTAGCAAGGGTTGTTCTAAAGTCATCCTCGTCATCGACCAACAGCATCCGAATTTCCTCCATTTTCTATCTCCTTTACATTTTATTTATATTTTCAACTTAGACTTCCGTCTCCTGAAGACAAGTTGGGGGCAATGTAATATGAAATGTTGTTCCCTTGTCAACTTCGCTCTCAACCGTAAGCCGGCCGCCTAATTTTTCAATTATACTGTAACTGGTAGAAAGTCCCAGGCCGGTACCCTTACCGACCGGCTTAGTCGTAAAAAACGGATCAAAGATCTTTTTTTGAATTTTTTCCGGCATACCCGGCCCCGTATCAACGATAGAGACCTTAACGCCTCCGTCCTCCCGCCCCTTTGTAATAAGACGTATCACGCCATCTTTATTAATTGCATCTATAGCATTGTTCACTATGTTGATGAAGACCTGTTGTAATTGGGCTCCGTCAGTGACTATACTTGGCAGGTCAGGCTGGAATTCTTTCATCAGGGCTATATTCTTAAACATTGCCTTTTTGTTCAAGAAATCATGTGTTTCATCCAGGACAGAGTTTATATTTACATTTTCATTCTCCACATCTTCCTTGCGGGCAAATCCCATGAGACGACTGATAACTTTCTTACCCCGCTGAACATGCTTTTTGATATCCTGGGTAGACTTGATCAGCTCACTGTAATTGGGGCTGTTTTTTACATCCTCTTCGGTCAGCAAGTCTCCCATCCAGCCGGCCTTTTCAGCAATAACGGCCAGGGGATTGTTGATTTCATGAGCGATGCCGCTCGCTAATTTACCGATAGCCGCTAATCTGTCAGAGCGAACAAGCTGTTCACCAAGTTGCAATTTTTCTATGTCGATTTTTTCCAATCTTGCAAAAACCAGCCTGGTAATAAAAATGGTGCTGACAATGATAATGAGGGAGCTGATGATAAAGATGAGAAGAACGGTATTTTTAACACGAACCACAGGGCCCAGCTCATATTTTAAATCCTGTTCGATTACCATCAGCCATTCGTTGTTTTTTAACCAGGCCTTGGCACAAAGGACGGTTTTTCCTCCGTAGTGCTTTTCTTTTTCTTGTATGCCTTGAAAGACGGGAGGCATTTTGAAATCGGATTTTGTCAGTATTATGTCGTCGTCGACGCCGCTTATCTGATAGATACCTTCCCGGCTCAGGATATATGCGTCACTGCCGCCTTCACCAAAAAGGGCTGTACTCATAAAATGATTTATTCTGTTTATGTCTATGGTCACCCGTAATATCCACGGCTTTCCATTTTCAATCCTTTTTACGGCAATGATGAAATGGGGAATCTTTCTAAAACCAAGAAAGACATCACTGATATAGACATCTTTTTTCATGACTTCCTGAAACCACTCTGCCGTACTGTATTGTTTACCCGTTAAGTGATACGGCCCGATATAAGCAACCTGTTCACCATCATTGTTAATTATGCCCATATCCTGAAAGGCACTGCAAACCCTTTTTGACAACTGAAAAACATCGTGCAGGTTTTCTTTTTTCTTCAAGTAGTCAAAGCTGTGCGTATAAGCCAGAACACTTAAACAGTTAGCCCTGTCATTTAGAAAAAGATCAATGGTGTCTTTTCTGTTTTTTGTTAGAAGCTTTAATTCGTTTCTGATCTTTTCTTTGACCGTGGTGCTATAATAATAGTAAGTAGTTCCGCCTAAAAGTATTAACGGAATAAAAGCTATGAAAAAAATGATACCCACAAACTTTGTCCGCAGACGGGTATAATATCCGTGTAATTCTTTTTCCTTAGTCATACGTAATCCTCCCAAAACAAACAATTAAATTGTATTGGAATAGCCATTTAATAGTTAATAACGTATCACAACATTTTATTGCATTATTTCGACCTGTGCGGTTAGCTTTTAGCCATTAGCGGTTAGCTTTTGGATAAAACTGTTCAACATCCTCTTTACCTCATTGACCTGTTGATTAAGTTCTCT
>DAOUSD010000080.1 GCA_030627405.1 Deltaproteobacteria bacterium | reverse complement strand
AGCCCGAACTGAAAGATGGAGATACGGTTCTTATTGATACATCAGAAAAGGATATACTGGCAGGAGCAATATATGCCGTGGGAATTGTTTCTGTGTTCCTGAATTTTTATGGTCGCCCTCTGCTTCCTAATTCAGTGAGTTTTCATATTTGGAACCAGCATTAAAAAAAGCGGGCTTGAAGTCAAGGTCGCTTTACCGGACCAGGCATACCTTCGCTGCATTGATGCTGGATGCCGGGGAACTGGCCAGGATGGGTTCAGAAAATGATGGGACACGAAAGCCTGAAAATGATACTGAAACGCTATTATTCCTATATCAAGAACTATCAGCGTAATGACGGCTCTGCGTTTATGGATAATGTCTATAATCCGAGCATAAAGCAAGATGATGAGATGCCGGGCGAGGATGAAAAATCTGAAAATTTTCAACCAAAATGAAAAAAGGAAATTGGCATGATTTCCAATCTCCTGTAATCATTAAATAAACGAACGATAATAATGGTGGAGGCGGCGGGAGTCGAACCCGCGTCCGAAAATATTCCACACAGGCATCTACATACTTAGCCTGAACTTTAGCTTTCGCCTGTTCAAGTCTCCTCCAGGCCGGATGCTTGAAAGGCTATCCTGTTTAAGTTTCGCTAATCCTGAAACAGGAAATCAGGAAAAGCTATCCTGCTAGTCGTCGCCCTTGCCGGATGCGCAGGAATAATCCGGTAGAACGTTAGCCTAAGCGGCTAAAGCGTAATTATAATCATCTGCGATTATATTTAAGTCCCAACCTTTTTTACGAGCAGGCAGGAGCTCGGTATGCAGCCGGAGCTTCGTTATCTCCGTCGAAGCCATTTCGCCCCCATAGGGAGGAAATGTTGCAGATATATTGAAAAGAACATTATGAGACCTCTAAAGCATTTTCTAAAGGACTTCATATATTTTATATAATAAGGAATAAATGCCTTAATGTCAAGTTCCAAAAGTTGATAAAATAAATTCTTTGAGAGGTATCGAGACTTTGTGGAGTTGATTAATCGGTTTAAACCACTACCTCTGGTAGTGGTACCATAAAAAGGTTTTACCGTTGTAGTAATTATAAAGCCCTGATGTTTTTGTAAGTTTTTGATGGAAAATGTCGGTGACATAATATTCAGCATTGGCCTATTGAATATACACAGCTATTAAGGCGGTGAGTGGTCGCTCTGCGAAAAGAAAATAGAGCATATTGGCCTTCTATGACATTCAAACAGGGTACCGACCAGCAAAACTGGCGTGAACGGGCAATTTTTTGGTTTCCGTATGCAAAACCATTTGACGGCAACAGGTTGTGCTTTTCAGCGGGAAAATAGTTATTGCCCACAACAGGGGTACCTTCCAGGACTAACAAAAACAAGCCACCTCCTCTGGGGGTGGTAATTTGACTCATTTAAATGCACACTATCCTTTTTCGCAATTTCACAATATTTAGTTAGCTTTTGTATGCTTTGATTATGTTCTGTTGCTTGATCGTTCGACATGTGGAGCTCCCTTTTTTGTCTAGAAAAATGGCCATAAGTACCAAAATTACTAAATTACGGTATTATATGAAATAAGAACTGATTTAATTTATGATGATGCATTACTATTAAAGATAACCGAAGACGAGCCTTCTTAGAATCCAACCGAGCTATTCAATAATTCTTGCAGATGTAAATTTCGTCAGGTTTATAAGTTAGTTAGCTATTTGTAGAGTCTTTTCTGCGTAATACACCGCCAAACCAAAAGCTTAATATTTGACCAACTCCAGCCGTAAGAACACCAAATAGTATTTGAAGTTCGCCCATTAGTGAGTTTTCTCCCAGTTGCATATTGATTGTATCGCTCACCTCTACGAAAAATATTGCGGCCAACATCAGAAAATATGAAGAAAGGAACAATATGCTAATTACTATTTGAGGGCTGAAACTTGATTTAGTTTGAATTTGATGATCAATGCTACTATCGGTTTCTAGAGAAAAAACATCGACGTCTAATTCTTGCATCTCTAATTTAAACTGGCTGTCTATATTTTTAATTTTTTGTAGATTCTTTGAATCGTTGAGAAGGTTACTGATGATCACTTCAGGTTTCCTGCCATCAGAAACACTATCTTCAATTAAATTATCATTTATAAATTTTGTTGCGACACCTGCAAAGGGGCCTCCTAACGCAGAGGCCAATGTTGGTGCAATATGTTGAATAATGGCTTTTACTTCTTTCATTCTTTTGCCCCCTTTGTTTGATTGACTGCAGCAAAGCATAAATGTCACATACCATGATCTTCAAAGCTAATGGATCACTCGCGAGAAATAGCGCAAAGCGAAGCGGCGCGCTATTTCTCGTTGAGTGCATCCAATTGTTCGGCATGCTCAAGCTTGTCGATATCAATCTCGTCTTGCGGCCTTCCGCTTGCCTTCTTTGCCAGGATCAGGTCAGATCACGAAATAAAGGGAATTGTGTGGTCATCCAACTCAATCACCTCACGGTTTTTCCATGCCTCTTCAAATTCGACCCCTGGAATCGACATCATGATATCAACCCTTAAAGGTGGTCTTCCCATTTGATAGAAACAAGACTGGTCAGTGAAATCATCTGCGGTAAGATTTGCCAGCGGTGCGCCAAATTCCTTCAACGCCGCGTACACCGCCTCTGCATTTGCGGGGTCAGTCGCTATCCATATATCAAGATCTTTAGTGAATCGTGGCTCGCTGTATTTCATTACTGCATAGCCACCTACAATAAGATAGCGAATCTCATGCTTTTCGAAAAGATTCAACAGTTCTTTGAAGTCGGAACTCGTTAGCATCTTTACCTCGAATCAAGAAGTAGTCATGTAGCATCTCCCATACTGCCTCAAAAATGGCACGGTCACCTTGAGATTGCCAGAAGCGGATATCGAATGAACGTCTGTCATCCTTGATCCGCTGGTAGTTTTCCTCTAGTACTCTCATTTTCTCTCCTGCCGAATGTCCGGGCTCACTTGCCGGTGGGGCGAAAAAAGCTTTGGCAATTTTTCCATAAGCGTGCTCCCTAAAAAAAAATCGTAAAATTAAAGGCCGCAGTGCCCCCACCGGACCAGTGCAGCCCGTTGGTTAGATATGGAAATATCAGGCTAAATCCCTGCACCAGTTTTCTTCATCGGCCCAATGTCCTAAGTTTTTTGGCTAATTTTAGCCAGTCCATAACTCCCTCGACATCTCTGAGCTCTAGTTGCCAAGGATACTGATTCGCTAATTGCCATGCCCCTCTTGTAAATTCTGCTGTAGTTGCTATACATGATTTTGTAGCACGATAGTGACTATGCAAGAATAAAAGCTGCCTAACTGGCTCTACTCCCACTTTATTTTTGTAGCGTTTGACTTGAATGAGGTATCTATACTCGCCTAATATGTTGTCCTTTTTTATTGCAAATAAATCTATACCCCCGTCTTTTGTTCCACTTTGTAGTTCAATAGTGAATCCTAATGATTTCAATATGTCTGCCAATAATTTTTCGAAAACCCTCCAGTTTAATACCCTAAGCAGCTCTGGATGCTCTAACAAAGCTTTGTAAAGAGCAATATTAACTACATCCAAACGTATTAGGCGTGATTCACGAAGTATTGACTTGCTTTTCGCAAACTCGAACGAATTAATGTTAATCACCGCAATAAAATAAACAGAAAAGGGGGAATATTTTCAAAATAGATTGACTAAAAGTTTCAACTGGAAACAGGCCCTACTCATAATAGCGGATCTGATACTTATAGCCCTGTTCAACGAGAAAGAGCTGGCGGTTAACGGCAAAATTCTGTTCGTCGGTGCCTTTTGAAACAAGGGTGTAGAAACAAGAAGCTCGTTTTTTGGGTCGGAGGATGCGACCTAATCGCTGTGCCTCTTCCTGGCGTGATCCAAAAGCGCCGGAGACTTGAATCATCACGTTGGCATCCGGAAGATCCACGGCAAAGTTTGCTACCTTTGAGACAACCAGGACTTTGATCCGCCCTTTCCTGAAATCCGCATACAATTTTTTACGTTCCTCATGCTTTGTCTTGCCCGTGATAATCGGCAGATTCAGTCTCTTGGCGATTTTTTCTACCTGCGCAATGTACTGGCCTATGACAAGGATGCTGTCATCTGAGTGATTACAGATCAGTTCTTCAACCAGCGCAAGTTTTCTGGAATTCTCAGCGGCAATGCGGAAGCGTTGCCTCTTTGGTGCATGGGCATACTCAAGTTCTTCCTTTGGAGGTAGTAAAAGTCTGTACTCTAAGCAGATTGCCTCTGCAATAAAGCCTTTGCTTTCCAGTGTCTTCCATGGCACATCATATCGCTTTGGTCCGATCAGGGCAAATACATCATCCTCCTTGCCGTCTTCCCGCACAAGGGTAGCTGTGAGTCCCAGCCGTCGTCTGGCCTGAATGGAAGTTGTTGCCCTGAATACAGGAGCAGGAAGGAGGTGAACCTCGTCGTAAATGATCAAACCCCAGTCATGTTCTGTAAAAATATCCAGATTAAGGAGCGGATCCTCTTTTGTGCGACGATAGGTCAACATCTGGTAGGTAGTAATAGTTATGGGCTTTATCTCTTTTATAAGGCCGGTGAATTCGCCGATTTCCTCATCAACCAGGGTCGTCCTGGAAAGCAACTCCTCCCGCCATTGATGCACGGATACGTTGTTGGTTGTAATGATGAGGGACTGGCTGCCTACTTTGCTCATAACTCCTAATCCGATAATGGTTTTCCCGGAACCACATGCAAGGACAATGATACCGCTCCCGCCGGATGTGCTGCCTGCCTGATAAAAGGCGTCAACCGCCTCTTTTTGATAATCACGGAGGTCAAAGGCGTGACCATCAGAATCAATATTGCGTAAACTTAAGTCAACCGGAGCGCCTGGCACGTATCCGCAGGTATCCTTGACCGGATAACCTATTTTTACAAGGGCATGCTTCAAATTTCCCCGTTCGCCGGCCGCAATCAAAAATCCGTCCTCTGTTTTTTTTAACCAGAATCGTTCCAGATCGTTATCCTGTTGGATTCGGTTAAGGATTATGGAATCGCTGATTCTCAATCGCAAACTATCTTCAGACACCTTTTCAAGTACCAGGCTGCCGTAAGTCTCATACCATTCCCTGATATCAAAGAGTACATTGGAAGGTATTTCATAACGGGAATAGCCGAGCAACCTGCTCATGATCTCATCCATGCCTGTTTCAAGGGCAGCGCTGTTCCACAGAGACAGAGGCGTAATTCTGTATGTATGAATAAACTCCGGAGACTTGACCAATTCCGCAAAGCTGTTCAAAAAATCGCGGCATTCGGCATACTGGGGATGGGCTACTTCAACCATAATGGTGTGGTCGCTCTGAACAATGAGTGGTCCTGAATCGTTCACCAGTCAATATCCTTCATTTTGATAACATATTCTTTTTTGAGAGTTTCTAATGCTGAGTTTATTTCTTTCTGCGCCTCTCCTGAATAGCTGATAGATTTATTATTCCGGTTCATTTCAATGTCGCACCTTTCCTGGATCAGAGCTTTGCTGCATCTTTCGAACACCATCTTATCTGGAAAATAAAGCGTAATGACAGTTTTGCGCTTTAACGTGACGGTTTTTTTCTTCTTGCGCTTTGCGAGCATATCCGACTTTTTGGGAAACTTAGACTTGACGCCGTCAGGAAGCAGTCTGAATGCCTTGTCAGAATGTTTTACAAGCATTGGAACCAGTTCTGCTTCTTCCAGTTTGCCAAAAAGATTCTTCGGCTCTTTAACGATTCTAAGCGTAGGACTAATCTTTTTTACAGTAAATTTTTTTGCCGTATCAAGGTTCGGGTCTCCCTCAAACAACCCAAACCCGTGATACAGAGTAAAAACCTCTGAGTGTCCAACCCATTCATCGAGTTCGGTCAGAACATTTTGCGGAACGTTTGAGTCAGAAAGATTCCGGAGTATGGCAGCCACATCCAATGACTCATCATTTGCCAACCGGGCAGTTACCTTCCTTTTATTCAGTTTCAGGATGGTAACCGTATTTTCGGAAATGGTATCTGTGAGAGGATTCAGTCCGGCCAGGACCCCGGCCGGATAAAACTCCGATTCCACATGAATCTCAAAATTTGGTTGAACCGTAACCTTCGGCTCAGGAATATTTCCCTCCATAAAACGGAGTAGAGATTCATTCACTTTGAATGCCTTGAGAGCGTTTAAGGACGGCTTCCGTTCTTTGTATTCGGATTTTCCATAACACAAATCCACATAACCCAGCGCAAGGGGGATGCCCTCCAGAAAACGTTCCACATATCGTCCTTCGACCCTTTCAAAGGCATTGGAATCTTCGGCTGTGATCTTGATATTATGATACTGGCCATCTTTTCTTTCATTAAAATTACCATAACGACCGTTAAGTCGGTCTGACTTATACTTGTAACGCGGTTTCTCGGGGATAAGGAAAAAGGGATGTTCGGCCTTGAGATACCGGACAAAAGATGCAGTACTATACCAGACCCCGCTTTGACAACGCTTCATGATCCTTAACAGGAAATTTCTTGTCCCGGCAAAGTTTAAAGATGGGAGTACACCGGTAGCACAGCCACTGAAGCTAAAGGTATCAAGAGTTCCCATAACTCCGGTCTGAAAAAATTCATTACTACAGCCTGTATATTTGTCAATCAGGCTCTTGAGTAACAGGTTCTCCTGGTCTTGAAGGGTCATATCCAGAAAACTATTGTATTTGTGCTCAGCTATTTCAATGTAATTGTCAGGATAGGATGGCTCTGAACTGGTATACCCCAAATACTCCCCTTCAGTATCATAAGAGACAAATCCGAGCTTCAAAGCTGTATTGTCAATATAATTGAGCCATATGCTGTATCCGTATTCTTCCACTTCTTCCGGGGCGGAAGGATCGCTTATCAGCCTGGCAAGCCTTCTTGCATCCATTTTGGGCAGACCGTTTCCCCTGGTTGAACGCTTGACACGCCGGTTCCCGACATAATCCATAAAAAGATGCAGGTCTTT
>DAOUSD010000109.1 GCA_030627405.1 Deltaproteobacteria bacterium | reverse complement strand
TGGCTGTTGTAGAAATTATTGATGAAAACGGCAAAGTTCTTCCACCAAGACATATTGGTGAAGTTGTTGTCACTCCGATAGCTATGGAAGGTATGCCTCTTGTTCGTTTTAAAACCGGTGATATAAGCTTTTTAATCGACAAGCAATGCCCCTGCGGACGTTATTCTGCAAGGCTTGGACCTATACTTGGAAGAAAAAAACAAATGATGAAAGTTCGCGGCACCACTGTATATCCACAGTCGATATATTCAGCCCTGGAAGAAATTAATGGCATTGACGATTATTATCTTATAGTATCCAGTGAAACCGATTTGTCCGACAATATAACCATATATGTAACGGTAAATGAAAATTCGTGTAATTGCGAAATAATACAAAATAAACTTCAGGCAAAACTTAGAGTCAAACCCAAAGTCATAATTACTGATAAAGAAAAATTAGCCCAACAGGTATACACTCCGGAGTCGAGAAAACCCGTTCGTTTCATAGACAGGAGAAAACAAAATGCATAGCTGCCATAGCAGAATCCCCAATTTTGAATTTCCCGTTGAAGATATTGAAGACGCAGTAAAAAACGGTAATCTTCTATCAATGGAGATCGAATTCAGCCTGCATTGCAACTTTCGATGTCCTTACTGTTATGTGCCGCATAATTCATATCCTGAGAATGAGCTTTCCAGAGAAGAAATATGCGATGTCATCCTTCAGGCTAAAGACCTGGGAGCAAGGAAAATTATTATTCTTGGTGGTGAACCGACATTATATCCCAATTTTTTTGAAATGATAGAGTTTATCAAGAAACAGAACCTCGAAGTTGAAATATTTACAAATGGGACCAAAATTACCGAAGACTTCGCAAAGCAATTGTATGATAACAACGTAAGAGTTGTTTTAAAAATGAATTCATTTGATGAAAATATTCAGGATGCACTTGCTGGTAAAAAAGGCGCTTTTAGCCTTATTCAACAAGCTCTGCATAATTTAAAAAAAGCAGGATATCCTTCAGAAAAAAAATTTCTAGCTGCCAGTACGATTATCTGCCGGCATAATATTAATGAACTGATTACAATGTGGCAGTGGCTTAGAGATCAGAAGATAGTTCCCTATTTCGAAATTATTACACCTCAAGAAAATGCAAAACATAACGAATGGTTATATGTTAGCCCAAAAGAACTCTATGATATTTTCACCAGGATTTCAGAGATTGATCGCACTAAGTATGGTCAAGACTGGGATCCACAACCGCCACTGGTTGGGAACAGATGTCTGCGGCACCAGTTTTCCTGCCTTGTTACATCGACCGGCAATGTTACGCCTTGTGTCGGAGTTGGCATACCGATAGGCAATATTCGTACCCAACAGCTCAAAAATATTATAAAAAACAGCGAGGTTCTCTGTGATTTAAAGAATCATCTCAATACAATAAAGGGACCCTGCAGGACCTGTGAAAAAGCTGAGTATTGTTATGGCTGCCGTGGAGCTGCATATCAATTAACCGGCGATTATCTTGCCTCAGATCCTTTGTGCTGGAAAAACATTGACCGGCAGGATGAAATTGTTCATTTGCCTGTCGCAGTTGATGAAATTATCCCACAAAAATCCCCGATGAAAGTTATTGATACACTGGTCAGTGTATCTGAAAGATGTGCGGATGTATCAGTATTGATACAGAAAGACATGCTGTTTGTTGGAGAAGACGGCATTGTTGATGATGCTGTTTATCTTGAAATGATGGCACAATCAATAGCGGCTCTCAACGGTTTTAAGCAGCTTGGCATATCAGAGTCGGCACCGGAAGGGTTCCTGTTGGGTGCAAAAAATTTCAAAATTCTAAAAAAATCAAAGGTTGGAGACAAGCTTAAAATATCTGTTTACAAATATGCAAAATACGGCGATTTTGGTGTAATAAAAGGAACAATTTCCAGGGATGAAGAGGTGCTTGCGCAAGGAGAAATAAAAGTCTGGCATAATTCTGAAGAAAATGCCACTGGTACCAGGAGTATATAAATGCAAAAAACCGCTGTATTACTTATTCTTTTTTTAGTTATGCCTGCCATGCATTGTTATGCTGAACCATCCGATATTAAAACACATAAAAATATTGCTCCGGATTTATATGAAGTCCTTCACAGGCTGGAAGATAAAACATCTGAAATACGTACACTTAAAACCGAGTTTGTTCAGGAAAAAGAACTCGCTGTATTTAAAGAAAAAATCATATTGAAAGGAATGATATTTCTTCAAAAACCTGAACTGTTTGCCTGGCATATTATAGAGCCTTTAAGCTATTCCATGGTTATAAAAGGCGACATTCTATCTCAATGGGATGAAAACACGAAAAAAATTCAGAAAATATCTCTTTCTAAAAATCCTGCATTTCAGGTTGCAATTTCACAAATGAAAGACTGGTTTTCAGGCAAATACAGCTCAATGACAGAAAATTACAACATAATTATACTTAAAAGAAAACCTGTCTCCCTTAAATTTATTCCTAAAAAAAATACAATTGTCAGCAATGTAATTGCCAGTGTAACGGTTATTTTCAGGGATGATGAACGTTATATTCACCAGATATATATCAAAGAAAAGAGCAGTAACAGCACACTCCTTACATTCGTCAATACGCAGTTAAATACTCCTCTTGAAGCCGTGGCCTGGGAGGTTCAACCGCGTGTTAGATGATCATTTCTTTCGTTTATATGGCAGTATTCAGCGAAGCAAATGGCTGGTCGCCGTTCTGGCGGCAGCTATAATTATTGCAGCGATTATCGGACTCAAATCAATTAGTTTTGATAATAATATCGAACTGATGCTTCCCGGGAATGATGAGGTTTACCGCAGCATCCGTTTCCTGCGCGAATCCAATCTTTCGGATAAAGTCATCCTCTCTCTTGGACTAAAATCTTCCGAATATACAACAAAAGACCTTATTGCTGCTGTCAAAAAGCTAAAGGAATCTCTTGGCCCTCCTCTTGTTACCGATGTTATAAGCGGAATTCCTGAAAACAATGTAGTGGAAGAAATGCTCGAACTCCTGAAGTATGCTCCGCAACTTATCGACGAGCAAAATCTATTACTAATTGAAAAACAAATAAATCCTTCAGGAGTAAAAGAAAGTTTACAAAATAATTACAGGCAATTTTTAACCCCGGCAAGCACACTTATAATTCCTTTTATTCGATCTGATCCACTTGGAATATACTCAAATATTTTGCGTTCGCTGCAAAAAATCTATTCTTCTGTCGGCTATGAAGTAACTGTTGAGAATGGTCATTTCATAAGCAAGGATAGAAAACATGCCATGCTTATTCTTGACACTCCGGTAAATCTCACAGATGGATTCGGCTCCCGGAAGTTGATATCATATTTAAATAATCGTCTAAATATCCTGCCGGACTTTATTTCAGCAGATATCATTGCCGGACATCTTCACACAGTCAGTAATGAAGATGTAATAAAACGCGACATCAGGTTGACGCTGATTATTGCCTCGGCAGCATTTATTTTATTATTCATAGTAGTTTTCAGAGACTTGGGTGCAATTATAATTTTTCTAATACCACTTGCATCTGTTATTGTTTCCATCAATATATCAAACTTAATACTTAACAAGCTGTCTTATTTTATTGTCGGAATGGGGGCTGTTATTGCAGGTATTGCTGTTGATTATGGAATTCACGTTTATACAGCGGTGCGGACTGGAGACAGCAGGCAGGAAGCGGTTAACAGCATTGCAAGGCCGTTAATAATCGGCGCATTAACAACCATAAGCGTTTTTGCCTCATTTTTCTTCTCCAGCGTTCAAGGATATCATCAACTCGCGTTTTTTTCTATTCTCAGTATTATTTTGTGTCTTGCATGTTCTCTGTTTATTTTGCCTCATTTTATAATTAAAGGAAAATATAATAGATTAAAACATACTGTAAAAAAATATGGCGAACATGTAAATCAGCGCTCCTTACAAAAACCAAAAACACAGGATAAATTCATAGTATTATGCTGGGCAATTTTTATGATTATCGCTTTGATACTGTCTAAACAAATTTCATTTAACAGCGAGATCAGTCAGTTTGACGGTAGTGAAATAGAAATAATTAAAGCAGAACAAAAATTTAATAGCACATGGGTGAATAAAAGCAATCCGGCAGTTTTTGTTGTGCAAGGGAACACTTTAGAAGAAGCACTCAAGGTTAATGAAAAAATTTACGAGGAAGCAAAAACGGTGGTTGGAGAAGATAATTTTTCAAGCCTTGCTGCGATTTGGCCCTCAAAACAAACACGCAAAACCAATGTTGATAGATGGAAGGAATTTTGGAAGCAAGGAAAAGAAGAAAAGCTCAGGGAGCTTATCTCAACATATGGAAGTGATTATAATTTTTCCGAAGACGCATTTTCTCCATTTTTTGATAATTTATATGCGTGTACGATTATTGAAGATGAACCGGAAAGAATTAAAATTTATAAAAGGCTGAAGGAACGTTTTGTAATAGATAAGCCTGACCACTTACAAGTTATGTCTTTCTTTCCTGATGAAGATAAATATGTAAATGCAATGTCAACGATATCCAGTCATTATCCAGGGACATTTTTGGTCTCCAGAAAAGTTCTTTCACATGTGCTGTCTAAATCCGTGTCCTCAGAAATAATTTTATTATCGGGAATTGCTGCTATAATGATACCTTTGTTAACCTGCCTGCTGTTAAAAGATATAAAAATGACAGCTCTTGCCCTGATTCCGGTTATAACCGGCATAACAGCAGTCATGGGTACTATTCCGATTTTCGGTTTGTCTCTAAATGCTCCCAGCCTCATTGCAGCTATGGTTGTTTTAGGTCTCTGCATTGACTATGGAATCTTCATGGTTTATACATGCCGTCACAACTTAAAAACAGGGACACGTATGGCTGTATCGCTTTCGGCAATTACAACACTAATAGGCGCAGGAGTATTGTTGTTTGCCAACCATCCGGTATTATTTTCAATCGGAGCTACGATAGTCTCAGGTGTTTTATTTGGATATATTGCTTCAATAATCGTCATCCCATCATTTTATAGATTATGGATAGAGAATACGTAAAAGTTCACCACGGAACGACACGGAGTTTCACTGAAAATTATAAACAATGAGTAGTTTACTATATGAAAATTTGAGCTATAAAATCATAGGTGCAGCACGCGAAGTATACAAAGAACTTGGTCCTGGTTATCTTGAATCAGTTTACGAAGATGCATTGTGTTACGAGCTGGATTTATTAAGCATAGAGTACCAAAGACAAATAGAGTTAGATGTTCATTATAAGAATATTAAATTTGAACGTAGATTCCGAGCCGATCTCCTGGTAGAAAAAAAGATTCTTGTAGAAAACAAGGCCCTAAAAAAGATAACAAATCAGGATGAAGCTCAGTTGATCAATTATCTTAAAACAACTCGATTGAGAGTGGGGTTATTGTTCAATTTTGGAGCAGAGAAGTTCGCAATATTGAGAAGAATATTTTGATAATTCAGTGTAATTCCGTGAAAATCCGTGGTGAACTATTACAAGAATACAAATTAAGGGGAATTGGGCATAGAGCTCAATTATTAATATTAAAGTATATAACAGCGGGGCTGTATATTCTTTGCTTAACCGGCTGCGCCAGTATCCCTTTTCAAAAAACAGCGCTTGTGCCTGTTGAGTTATTCGATCCGGCAGATGTGCGTCAACAATTTGCCGGTTCCCTGCCGTCCGAGTTTCAGCTCGTAACCAGTATTGAATTTATGTACAAACGACGTTCCATTCCTCCTGCTATCGGTTATATCGCCGCAGACATTAAAAATAAAACTTTTACAGCGGTTGGAATAAATCCAATAGGAGGCTGCACTCTTTTTGAATTATCAATGGAGAAAGATAGAGTTGATTGCAGGTTTGCGATTGAAGAGTTTACACGTCACGGCAATTTTGCAAACGTAGTTGCCGACAACATCAAAAAGGCTTATTTTGACTGCATACCAGCGGCAAACGCTAATGTTTTTAAGAAAAAATATACAATCATTTTCAGACAGCCGGAGGTATCAGGTACTATGGAATATGTCTTTGCCGGCGCTGATAAAGTTCTGATCGAAAAAAACTATTATGAAAATAACAGGAAAGTCTGGAGTGTTTTTTATTATGAATACCAAAAAGTGAATAAAAAACTTTATCCAGCCGGTATTATTATTAAACATTATCAATATAAATATAATCTTGTTGTTCGACTACTGGAGATCCGGGCATGAATAGAATTATGCAGGAAATTAAACAGTATTTGTCTGATATAACTGAAAAAGACAGTAACAATGTATCTGCCCGTTTTCTTTTTCCTGAAAAGTTCATAGGTTTTCAGGGTCACTTCCCTGGAAAACCCGTTCTGCCGGGTTTTTGTAAAATACAGGCGGTTTTAGTTGTTTTGCAGAAATGGCGTAAAAAAAATGTAAAATTAAAAGAAATTGTTATGGCAAAGTTTTTTTC
>DAOUSD010000205.1 GCA_030627405.1 Deltaproteobacteria bacterium | reverse complement strand
GGGGTGAAAAGCATGATATTCTGATAAAACTCTTTGCCGGCAAAGAGCATGGTACTTTTTTTATTCCAAAAAAAGAAAAGCTGGCAAACCGTAAATGCTGGATAGCTTTTACTTTAAAGCCTAAGGGAACTATCATGATTGATGATGGAGCTGCGGCTGCTATCCTTAAAAACGGTAAGAGCCTTCTTCCAAGCGGTATTGTAAGAGTAAAGGGAGAATTTCGCGTGGGTGCCGCAGTTGAATTCAGAAGAGAAAGCAATGATGAAATTTTGGGGACAGGCCTGGTAAATTACCGTGCTTCCGACATACGAAAGATAATGGGGCTCAAGTCCTGCGAGATAAAAAAATATCTCGGGCATAAGTCCTATGATGAAGTCATACATAGAGATAATCTGGCGATAACATGTGAATGTAATGCATAGGAACGGTGACCTTCAGCCAGTTTGTTTCATAAAGCTGTTACATGAAAAAACACAAGTCGGGGAGGAATCAGATGTCTGTTGAGTCGACAATTATTGAAATGGCAAAAGCAGCCAGAGCAGCATCCGTTGAAATGGCAAAATGCCCTTCGGATAAAAAAAATGAAGCGCTTATAAGGATAGCTGATAATGTTGAGAAAGAAGCGTCCTACATCCAGGAGGAAAATGAAAAGGATCTTTTACGCGCCGGCGAAATGGGACTTTCCAATGCAATGATTGATCGGCTCACGGTAAAGGATTCAACAATTAAATCCATGGCAGATGGGCTCAGAGAGGTAGTCCGGATTCAGGACCCTGTAGGCTCGATGAGTAATACATGGCTTAGGCCCAACCGGTTAGAAGTGTCACGTATGCGCATACCTCTGGGTGTTATTGGTATTATCTATGAATCAAGACCAAATGTTACCGTAGATGCCGCCGGTCTTTGCTTGAAAGCTGGAAATGCGGTGATACTTCGTGGAGGTTCTGAAGCTCTTCATTCAAATCAGGCGCTATCTGCTATAATAAGTAATGCCCTTAAAGAATCCGGACTTCCTGAGGGGGCAGCGCAAGTTGTTCCTATAAGGGACAGGAATGCTGTTAATGTCCTTTTGAAACAGGAAGAGTTCATTGATCTTATTATTCCTCGAGGCGGTGAAGGCCTGATACGTTTTGTGGTAGAGAACTCGAAAATACCGGTCTTAAAACACTATAAGGGCGTATGCCATGTATATGTTGATGAGGGTGCGGATCTTGCAATGGCTGAGGATATTTGTTTTAATGCAAAAGTTCAGCGTCCGGGTGTTTGCAATGCTATGGAAACAATGCTTGTCCATAAATCCGTATCTGAGAATTTTCTTCCGGCCATGGGAAAACGTTTTGTTGAAGCAGGTGTAGAAATCAGGGGCTGCCCTGAAACATGTCGAATCTTGCCGGAAGCGGCAAATGCCGTGGAAGATGACTGGCCGGCGGAATTCCTTGATCTTGTTCTTGCAGTGAAAGTTGTGGAAGATATGAAAGAAGCTGTTACGCACATCGCAAGATATGGATCAAGCCATACGGATGTGATCGTGACTTCGAATTATAACAGGGCAAGGCGTTTTGTACGTGAAGTGGATTCATCAGTTGTTCTTGTCAATGCCTCTACTCGTTTTAACGACGGGGGGCAGCTTGGACTTGGAGCGGAAATAGGTATAAGCACTTCAAAACTTCATGCCTTTGGGCCTATGGGTGTTAATGAATTAACAACAACCAAGTTTGTTGTTTTTGGAGAGGGACAGATAAGAATATAGGTAACAGTTTACGGTTCACGGTTCACAGTTTACGGTTGATCAAAACATAAAGTAACCACTCAGGTTCTCGTTCATTGAAAAAACCGTGAACTGTAAACCGACAACCGTAAACAGATAGAAAGGTCTGTTTTTTGGAACATATAGGGCTGTTCGGAGGGACTTTTAATCCAATTCACGTAGGGCATCTTAGAGCTATTCAGGAGGTGCAAAATCGTTTTGTCCTGGATAAATGCTATCTGATTCCAACAGCTCTTCCTCCACACAAGGAACCGGGTGATGTGGTCGATGCAAAATATCGCTTTGAGATGATTCGGCTCGCTGTCTCAGAATATTCTGAACTTTTGAAGTCAGTTATTATTTCCGATGTTGAGATTAAGCGTTCAGGCCCATCATATACTATTGATACCGTTAATCACTTTAAATCCATTCTGCCGGATTATTCCAGACTTTATCTTATTCTTGGTATTGACGCCTTCCTTGAAATAGATACCTGGAAATCTTTTTTAGATCTTTTTTATCTTACATCTTTTATTGTTATGACACGGCCTGGAGGTGTAAATACCGAAGAAGCGTTGAAATGGAAAGTTCTTGAAGATTATATTAAGGGAAAAATATCCGGCACCTATAAATTTTCCATTTCACAATCATGTTTTGTCCATGAAAAAAAACAGGCAATTTTTTATGTGGATATAAATTCACCTGACATATCATCAACCAAAATTCGTGATCTTATTAAGAAAGGCTGGCCGATTAATTCCCTGGTTCCTAAGAAGGTGGATGACTTTATTATCAACAAAGGACTTTATAAATGATTTATGAACACGACCCTTCTCTTGACGTTTACGTTAAAGCAGCTTTAGAAAAAAAAATTATAGGACTGGTTGTTCTGGATGTTCGGGGGCTGACTTCTATTGCAGATTATTTTATAATTTGCAGCGGGCTTTCTAATCGTCAGGTTAGAGCGGTTGCTGAATCTATTCAGGTAGATCTGAAAAAGAAAGGAATAAAGCCGCTTAGCGTTGAGGGCCAAAAAGAAGGGCACTGGGTTATTATGGATTACGGTCATGTTATTATCCATATTTTTTATGAACCGGTGCGTACGTTATATGATCTCGAAAGCCTCTGGATAGATGCGAAAAGGATTGGTAACTATAATGAATAATACAAAATTTTGCATGCTGATTATCCTGGATGGATGGGGAATTAGTTCTAATAGCGAAGGCAATGCCGTTATGCTGGCCAAAACTCCTTGTCTTGACAGGCTTGAGAAAGAATATCCCCACACCAGCCTTTTATGTTCCGGAAAAGCTGTAGGCCTTCCAGAAGGAATTATGGGAAATTCCGAGGTCGGGCATCTTAATATCGGAGCCGGAAGGGTAGTATATCAGCATCTTCTAAGAATAGATAAATCAATAAGCTGCGGAGAGTTTTTTGAAAATAATGTTTTAAAATCAGTTATATCAAAAGTTAAAGCAAATGACTCCGCCTTACATTTAATGGGACTTGTTTCAGATGGCGGCGTTCACAGCCAGCTCAGTCATTTGCTGGCTTTGCTGGACATGGCAAAAAAAGAAGGGCTTAAAAAACATGTTTACATTCATGCTATCCTTGATGGCCGGGATACTTCACCCGATAGCGGGGCTGATTACATAAAAAGTTTGCAGAATCATATAAATAAAACCGGTTTTGGTTCCATCGTTAGTATTTGCGGACGGTATTTTGCAATGGATCGCGACAAAAGATGGGACCGCATTGAAAAGGCCTATCGTCTATATACGCTTGGTGAAGGTGTTAAGGAAACGCATCCTGTAGAAGCTGTAAAAAATGCATACAGTCGGAATGAAACTGATGAATTCGTGCGTCCTGTTGTTATTACAGATGAGTATGGGAAGCCGCTTGGAACTGTTCAGGATGGAGATGGTATAATCTTTTTTAATTTTCGGGCAGACCGTGCAAGGCAAATCACACAGGCATTTACAGATCCGGAATTTACATTTTTTAATAGAATTTCCTTTCCTGAACTTTGTGATTTTGTGTGTATGACGATTTACGATGAAAAATTTCCACTCCCAGTTGCTTTTCCTCCCGTTCATATGGATGAAATACTTGGTGAAGTTATAAGCAAAAAGGGTTTAAAGCAGCTAAGAATAGCAGAAACAGAAAAATATGCTCATGTAACATACTTTTTTAATGGAGGTGAAGAAAAGCCTTTTCCTCTTGAAGACAGATGTTTAATCCTATCTCCTCGTGATATTCCAACCTATGATCTTAAACCGGAAATGAGTGCCTTTGAAGTAACAGAAGAAGTTATTTCCCGTTTGCAGTCAAAAAATTATAATATCATTATTCTTAACTTGGCCAATATGGATATGGTGGGACACACCGGCGTGCTTGAAGCTGCAATCAAGGCCTGCGAAGCGGTTGACAAATGTGTAGAAAGAATTGTGAACCAGGCAAAGGCCCAGAGAGGAGTCGTTTTGATTACCGCCGATCACGGGAATGCAGAAAAGATGATTGATACAGACGGACATATCCATACAGCCCACACACTCAACCCTGTTCCATTTATACTGGTCGATGACGAACGAAAAAATATAAGTCTAAGAGCAGATGGCGTATTGGGAGATATCGCCCCTACCATTCTTCATATCATGAATATCAACAAGCCTGAACAGATGACGGGAAAGTCTCTGATCAAAAGTTAATCTTGACGGCTTCGTAAAAAGTCCATTTTCTGCGTTGCACTGCATTCTTCGTCATTGCGGCGTAGCTATAAGTACGCCTC
>DAOUSD010000143.1 GCA_030627405.1 Deltaproteobacteria bacterium | reverse complement strand
GGGCCGATATGGAAAAGTACCTTGATAAGCTACCGTCTTTTGTTGAGGCGATCAAGTCGATGAAGGAAACAATTATCGCTAATATAGTATTTATTGGACAGATACCCGCTCCTACTTTCAAGGAAAAGAGGCGGACCAATTTATTTATGGAAAGATTGGCTGAGTTTCAGGTAGATGAATGTACAACAGATGAATACGGGAATCCCATTGGAATCATAATGGGAACTTCCCCATCAAAGCCACCTGTTTTTGTCGTTGCACACATAGACACTATTTTTGAAAAAGATATCGATCATAATTATACTGTCAGGAAAAAAACAATACACGGAGTAGGCATTTTAGACAATTCATTGGGTGTCGGTGTTTTGGCTTCGTTACCGCTAATTTTTAGAAAATTAAATCTTCGTTTTGAATCAGATATTGTCCTGGCGGGCGTTATACAATCATTAGGAAGGGGGAACTTGCGAGGCATCAGGCATCTCCTGAAAACGTGGGATACTCCCATAAGAGGTGCAATTTGCCTGGAGGGTGTCGAACTTGGCAGACTTAATTATTATACTGAAGGAATGATTAGATGTGAAGTCGAATGTGATATATCACCCACACCTGGACCGCTTCAGAAGTTCAAATCAAATGCGATATTGATTTTAAATGAAGTTATAAACCAGATCCTGGAGCTACGCTTGCCTCAAAGACCGCGTTCCAGAATAATTATCGGTAAAATATCAGGCGGTTTCAAGCATGGAACTATAGCCTCTAAGGCAAAACTTGGCTTTGAGATTCAAAGTAATTCAGATAAGATGGTCAAAGGTATTTATAATGATATTAATGACATTATTGAAGACATAAGTCACCAGAATGAAATTGAGCTGAAGCTGAAAACTATAAGTAACCTGAGCGCCGCCAGTTTAAAATACAACCATCCTCTGGTAAAAAGCGCCGGGGCAATAATTGAAAGCTTGGGTCTAAAGGCAATGAGTGAGCCAAGTGAATCTGAATTGTCAATTTTTCTTTCACACAAAATACCGGCAGTTACACTCGGAATTACTCGAGGAAAAAATATTCATCTTGAAAATGCTGCGATGGAAATTGAACCAATGCATAAAGGGATCGCTCAGATTATTGGAGCGATTATGGCAATAGACAAAGGAGTTTGCGATGAATAGTAACTGGCTAAAAAAGAATACCTTTCATCATTCTGAATTCAAAGACATTAACCGTCTTGTTGAAGAAAAAAAAAGAAAAAAGCTTAAAATATCTCTTTGTCTGCCCACTCTTAACGAAGAAAAGACTATTGCAAAAGAAATTATTATTATGAAGTCGGAGTTGATGTCACGCTATCAACTTCTTGATGAAATCGTGGTTATTGATTCAGGCTCAACAGATAGAACCATGGAAATAGCATCAAGTTATGGCGCTGATGTATACAAGGCTGATGATATCCTGCCCAAACTTGAAAAGTTCAAGGGAAAGGGTGAAAATCTTTGGAAAGCTCTTTATATTACAACAGGTGATATAATTGTTTATCTTGATGCTGATATAAAAAATATTCATCATAGATTTGTTTATGCTCTTGTAGGTCCGCTTCTTCTTTTTGATAATATAAAATATTGCAAAGGTTTTTATGACCGTCCAATTGCTAGAGACAAAAAGAAATTGAGACCTACTGGCGGCGGGAGAGTCACGGAACTGGTAATAAGGCCTCTGTTCTCTCTTTTTTTCCCGGAGCTTACCCAGATTATGCAGCCTCTGTCCGGCGAATATGCCGGTTACCGTGAACTCTTTGAGAAAATACCCTTTCCAATCGGCTATGGCATTGAAACCAGTATAATTCTCGATATTTATGAAAAATGGGGACTCGATGTTGTTGCGCAGGTAGATCTTGAAAGGCGGGTCCACAGGAATCAGGATACTAAATCATTGGGGAAAATGTCTTTTGTTATTCTGAAAACTTTTTGCAAGCGCCTTGAACAGCTTGGTATGGCTGAATTAAAAAGCGATTTTTTTGACGAGATGATACAATACAAATTGGGAGAGAACGGATACCAGCCGGATATTTATAAAGATAAGGGCTTTGAAAGGCCGCCGATTATAGAAATTCCCGATTATAGAAAAAAATTCAAAGTAATCTGAAAATACACTCCTTCCGAGTTATACCTCGGAAAGTTGCAAATTGCGTTTTTTCGGTGAGCAATGAGCATCAAGAGCAAGACGCGAAGATGCGGAATTGCAGTTTCTCCTTGATAAAATTCCTTTTTTTCTATAAATTGTTAAATATGGGTTATATATTTGATTTTAATGATGCTGTAAATTACGATCAGTGGTATGATAAACCGCAAAACAGATTTGCCGCCGACCTTGAATCCAGGCTTATGCTGGATATGCTGAAGCCCATGGAAGGGGGTTTTCTGTTAGATATAGGCTGTGGAACCGGCGCAAGCCTTCTCCCCTTTTTAGATAGAGGGCTGCAGATTACAGGCATTGATCCATCGCCATATATGCTTGACCTTGCTTTTAAAAAAGTTGGACATCGTGTGGATCTACATCGAGGGTCTGCTGAAGATCTTCCTTTTGATGATAATGCATTTAACTATGCCTGCCTTATAACAACTCTGGAATTTGTTGAAGATCCAAGAAAGGCAATTGAAGAGGCATGCAGAGTCGCTAAAGACGGGGTTTTTATAGGTGCGCTTAACAGGCATGCTCTTAAGGGGATACAGTTGCGGCTTAAAGGAATCTTTACCAAAAGTGTTTACAACCACGCACAATTTTTCAGTGTCTGGGAATTAAAGAAAATCATCCGTGCTATTTTAGGCGATGTTCCTATATCATGGAGAACAGTATGCCAGTTTTTATCGGCATCAGGGAAAATAACCACCAGCATAGAACGTTCGAGATCAATACAAAGATGCCCGTTCGGGGCCTTCATAGGCATTGTGTTTGCTCCAGTTCCCCGCTATATGACCAGACCCCTCTCAATTACTTGTCAGGCCAAGCCTACAACCAATGCATTAGCAGGTTAAAAGAGGTCTTGAGCAAACCATGAAAATTATACCTCGAAAGGCCGTAACGTGCGAGGTATAGAAATTGGAGTTAAGCAAACTATGGAAGCATATCTTTACAAACCGCTTAATGAAAAAAAAGTTAAATGCAATCTTTGCAACCATCGTTGTGTGATTAAAAATGGTGGGCGCGGGATATGCGGTGTGCGTGAGAACCAGGAAGGAACTCTGAAGACCCTGGTTTATGGAAAGCTTATAGCAAGCAATATAGATCCTATTGAAAAAAAGCCTCTGTTCCATTTTTTCCCGGGGAGTCTGTCCTACTCTATAGCAACAGTCGGTTGCAACTTTAAATGTCTTTTCTGCCAGAATGCAGATATTTCGCAGATGCCGTCAGACCATAATGGCATGATAACCGGCGACTTATACACACCTGAGGATGTTGTGGACGCAGCAGTAAAAGGAAACTGCAAAAGCATAGCATATACCTATACCGAGCCGACCATATACTTTGAATTTGCCTTTGATACTGCAAAACTGGCTCATGCAAAGGGGATCAAAAATGTTTTCGTAACAAATGGCTACATGACTTCCGAAGCCCTTGAAATGATAAGTCCTTATCTTGATGCGGCAAATGTTGACTTAAAGGCATTTAATGCCTCCTTTTATAAAGATGTTGTCAAGGCCAGGCTGGAGCCTGTTAAGGAGACGTTGAAGCTGATGAAATCGCTCGGCATTTTTGTTGAGGTTACCACCCTGCTTATTCCCGGGCTGAATGATGACAAAAAGGAGCTTGAAATGCTGGCTGAATTCCTTGTAAAGTCTCTGGGGCCTGAAACACCATGGCATATAAGCAGGTTCCATCCGACATATAAACTTTTAGACCGGCCTTCCACACCTCTTGAGACCCTTATTATGGCCCGTGAGATCGGTATTAAATCGGGCTTGAAATATGTTTATACAGGCAACGTGCCGGGTGATGACGGGGAGAAAACTTTTTGTTATAAATGCAACAATATGCTTATTGACAGATGGGGTTTTTATGTAAGGAAAAATCTGATAGAAAACGGTAAGTGCGTGCATTGTGGAGCGCATATAGATGGAGTGGGTTTGTAGTTTTGCTGGAACGGATTCTTACATACGGCAGGATGATAAAGTTCAGTCATACTGTATTTGCTCTTCCCTTTGCTCTTTCAGCAGTAATACTTGCCCAGCGCCAGCATCAGATGATTATATCAGATATTTTCTGGATTTTGCTTGCCATGATTGGAGCACGCTCCTCTGCCATGGGTTTTAACAGGATAGCGGATGCAAGGTTTGACACAAAAAATCCACGCACCTCAAAACGAGATATACCATCAGGAAGGCTTTCTTTATCTTCAGCAGCAGTGTTTGTAATTTTCTTTTCAGGTCTCTTTATATTTTCTTCAGCAATGCTCGGGAAACTCTGCTTTTATCTTTCCTTTCCTATACTTGTTGTGCTTTTTTCCTATTCCTATACAAAAAGATTTACCTGGCTTTCCCATATTTATTTAGGCTTCGCCATATCTCTTGCCCCTGCGGGTGCATGGATAGCACTTGCCAAAAGCTTCTCATGGTCTGTTCTTATTCTTTCACTTGCCCTCATGACTTATATCGCCGGCTTTGACATTCTTTATGCGTGTCAGGACATTGAATTTGACAAGGATGAAGGGCTTTTTTCCATACCCGCTCATTTTGGTGTAAAAAAAGCACTTATAATTGCTTCTATTATACATCTTGCTTCTTTCTGCTTTTTCCTTCTGATCTATATTATATTTGATATGAACCTTATGTACTTTTGCGCAGTGCTTATAATCGGGCTTTTATTAATTATTGAGCACAGGCTGGTTAAACCGGACGATCTCAGCAATGTTAATTTTGCTTTTTTTCATGTTAACAGCTTAATTTCCATAACTTTATTCCTGGGTGTTCTGGCAGACGAGCTGGTCAGGCGATGGATGTGAACAAAAAAATAGTAGTGGCAATATGCGGGGCTTCGGGGTCTATATACGGAATAAGGCTTCTCAAGGCTCTTTTGAAAAATCCGGTAAACATATATCTTATAATATCAAGTGCCGGATATAAAGTTCTTGAGCATGAAACCGGTTACAAGGGCAAATCATTTTCATCTTTTTTAAAGGACAAAGGCATTATATTTAATAAAAATGCTCATTTAAATACATACGATCAGGATGATTTTTTTGCTCCTCCCGCAAGCGGGTCATTCAGGAATGACGGCCTGGTTATTGCCCCATGCTCAATGAAAACACTCGGAGCAATTGCAGCCGGTATAGCAGATAACCTCATTCACAGGGCTGCTGATGTAAATCTCAAAGAAAAGCGTCCGTTGATCCTGTTGCCACGGGAGACCCCTTTAAACATTATCCATTTGAAGAACATGTATGTGGTAGCCAAGGCCGGCGCAACCATCATGCCTCCATCCCCCTCATTTTATTCAAACCCGCAAAACATTTCCGACCTTGTTGATACTGTAATTGCAAGGGTTCTCGACCATCTGAAAATTGAACATGATCTTGTTAAAGAGTGGGGGAGATAGCATTGTATAAAATTTGCGGTATTTGATGTC
>DAOUSD010000192.1 GCA_030627405.1 Deltaproteobacteria bacterium | reverse complement strand
TGAACTTAGCGCCCTTCGGGCGGACTTTCCATAACCTATTGATTTAATACTCAACAAAATGGAGATTTCTATACTATCAAGATAAAAAGCTATGAACGTCCACCTATATCCTATAATACCGAATTCATTAGGCATAAAATGGAAGTTCCTATACTATAAATTTAACGACTCGACTAAAGTCGCGGGGGAATTTCAATAAGTTGTAGAAATTCCGAAACATTCAATCTATGGCGGAGAGGGTGGGATTCGAACCCACGATCCCGTATTAACAGGATACCGCTTTTCGAGAGCGGGGCCTTCAGCCGCTCGGCCACCTCTCCAACCCCAAAAAAAGAAAAAATATAATTGGAGCAGGTAAGAATCAATATAATTTTTGATTTGCACTGTCAATATGCCTTGAATAAATTATTTATTTTTAGTACTTGTTCCTTTTTTATTTAACACTTCAAGCACAAACAAAGGAATTAATAAAATGGCTGAAGTCCTCCCTTTCAGAGGAATCCTATATAACCCGCAAAAAATCCGCAACTTGTCTGATGTAGTAACTCCGCCTTATGACGTTATTTCAAAGCAGAAGCAGCATGATTTCTATGAACGACATCCACAGAACATTATAAGGCTGATATTAGGCCAGACAACTGAGAACGATAATGTTAATAATAATTATTATACCAGAGCCTCTGACTTTTTAAAAAACTGGTTTTCAGAAAATATACTGGAACAGGATACAACGCCTGCATTTTATTTAACATCCATGGATTTTTCTTTAGAAAATAAAATTTTCACGCGTTATGGAATTATTGCTTTAGTTGCTCTGGAGCCGTTTAAAAATGGTGTTATTGTTCCACATGAGAGTACATTTTCCAATGTTAAAATGGAAAGATTTGGACTTATGAAGTCATGCCATGCCAATTTCAGCCCTATTTTTTCCCTTTATTCAGATAGTAAAAACATAATAATTGATAAATTAAAGGGGCCGGCATTAAAGCAGGCACCGGAAATAGAGTTTACTGATTATGATGGCCTCAGGCACAGGATGTGGCGCATAACCGATTTAGATTCCTGCAGATATGTTTCCAATGCAATGCAGGAGAAAAGACTTTTTATTGCTGATGGGCACCATCGTTATGAAACCGCCCTTGACTATAGAGACTGGATATCGAGCAGCAATCCTGATTTTAATAAAGATCATCCGGCTAATTATGTAATGATGTATCTTAACAGCATGGAAGATACCGGATTGGTAATACTGCCTGCTCACCGCATGGTTAAAGACCTGAAAAGTTCAATTACAGCCTCTTTTATTAACCAGGCAGAGGATTATTTTGATATTTTGACAATTCCTTTTATGGACAGTGATTTCAAAAGAGCCCGGGCCGAATTTATATCAATTCTTAAATCAAATGCTTCAAAAAACATTATCGGGGTCTTGATGAAAGACTCTATGAAATTTTATCTACTGACGCTTAAATCAGGTGTAATGGAGCGGATGTTTTCCAATGAACTTCCGGAAGCATTAAGAAATCTTGATGTTACCGTTCTGACCCATCTGATTTTTATAGAAATATTTGGTTTTGATAATTCAAAATTAGATAACGAGAATATTATAACTTATTCCAGCAGTGAAAAACAGGCTATAGAAGCGGCTGTTTCCGGCAAATGCGATATTTCCTTTATTCTTAATCCGACAAAGATTGAACAGGTACGCGATATTGCAAATAATGGCCTTAGAATGCCAAGGAAATCAACATATTTTTATCCAAAGGTAATCACGGGTATTGTTATGAACTCCTTGACGGCATAAACATTTGCTTTACTTCGCTGGTGTATGAACCGTCTTCACGGTAGATTATCAGAGGAGAAGCTATCGTTACGCCCGGTCGGCCTCCTTTAATTCCTTCGACAAGAATCAGTTTTGCTTCAGAGTTTCCGTTGGAATGAATAGTGCGAAGTAATTTCGGTTCAATATTGAAAGCGCGCATTTGTGCAATAATATCAGTTAGCCGATCTGAGGAATAAACCATTACAATTCTTCCCGAAGTAAGCAGCATCCTGCGAGCGGTTCCAATAACGTCGAAAAGTGTGGCTTTGATTTCATGTCTGGCAACCGCCCTTTGCTGATCAGGGTTCATCCTTCCGGATAAAACCTTCCGGTATGGAGGATTGCTGACAACCATATCAACCGACCCTGAAATTATATCATAATTCAGCTCTTTCATATCCCGGCAAAGAATAGTAATCTGATTTTCCATGTTGTTCGATTTAACATTTATATTTGCGATATCAGCGAGTTCTTTCTGCACCTCAATTCCATAAACTGTGAGTTTCGGATTACGGTACGCCATTATCAGGGGGATAATGCCGCAGCCCGTTCCCAGATCAAGAATCCTGCTGCCTGGACACTTGCCGGCATGATAGGCCAATAAAACAGCATCTATGGAAAAACGGTAACCAGATCTGTTCTGCTTAACCTTTATTTTGCCATTGAAAAAAGTATCAGTTGAAAAATCTTTCATAACACCCTTCGGGCGAGCTATTAGCTTTTAGCCCTTAGCTTAAAAAATCAAACAGATAACACATTCAGCTAATAGCTAATAGCTAATAGCTAATAGCTTTTTCACAAATCTTCACATCGGTAAATAAGCTGAAACTATTGCCACCATTAAAAAAATACTTTTCGGACAGGCACTATATAGTTCCGATTTTAAATTTTATTTCTTCGACCAGTTCTTTCCCTGCTGAAATGTTTATTTTTGTTAATATATCGCTTTTAAAAAACTGGAGCTGTTGTATCCAGCTCGAACTTGTGACATTCACAATAAGAATTTTTCCTTTTAATGCAAAAGGTTGAGCATTTTCCGCAACGGACTCTCCTACCGTACTATTCCATATGCTAAAGATATTTTTCAGGTCTTCACCGGTCTCATGGCGATAGGTTTTTAAGATTTTATTTATAATACTGCTTATGTGCTCAAATTCTTTGGGCTTATTTTTATTTGATTTCATAATCCTGATAAATATTTTTAAATTGGATTAAGTGTCAAGAAAAACTCTTCAATAATCCAAAAGCCTTGATTTTTACATAACTTTATGCTTTTTGCTTGACTTGAAATATCAGGCAATTTATATATTTAAAATATCTGTTGATAAATATTGTTATTATTGTTAGCTACACCTTGATTTTTTAGGGCATTAAGGTGAAGTCCTCACAAAAAGATTGAATTAAATTCACAGGGGAAAAACTATGACATGGGATTGGGAAAAGCTAAAACAGCGGCAGCAACAGAAGACAGGCGGAAGCGGGGTTCCTCCGCAGGTTGATGAAATCCTTAAAAACATCAAAAAGTTCAAGTTGCCTGGCGGACCGGTTTTAATTATTATTTTGATAGCTCTATTTTTCGGTTCATCTACATTTTTTACGGTTGGAGTTGATGAGGTGGGAGTTGTTCAGCGATTTGGTAAATATATTCGTGTTTGCCAGTCCGGTCTTAATTTCAAGTTGCCGGCAGGAATTGAGAAAGTAACAAAGGTCAAAGTAAAACGTGTTTATAAAGAAGAGTTTGGCTTCCGGTCCCCAACTGGTGAAGCCAGAAAACTTTTTGCATCCGGCGGCACTGAAAATATAAATGTGTCTCTCATGCTTACAGGCGATCTTAATGTTGGTGTTGTGCCATGGATTGTTCAGTACAGGGTAAAAGATCCCTATAATTATTTATTTAAGGTTCGAGATCCTCGCAAGTTGCTTATAGATATGTCCGAAGCCTCTATGCGGCTTGTAGTTGGAGATAGAAGCATTAATGAGGTCATAACGAAACGGCAAGAAATAGCCACTGAAGCTCAACGCCACCTGCAGTTGGAGATGGACAAGTCTAAAACCGGCATACATATTGTAACAATAGAAATGAAAAAGACAAATGTCCCTGAAGCGGTACAACCATCATTTAATGAAGTAAATCAGGCTGTACAGGAAAAAGAAAAATTGATCTATCAGGCAAAAGAGGATTATAACAAGGCAATTCCTCAGGCAAGAGGAGAGGCTGAGAGAACTATTAAAGCGGCTGAAGGCTATTCTCTTGATCGTATTAACCGCGCAAAAGGTGATGCTTCAAGGTTTGTTGCCATTTATAAGGAGTATGTTAAGGCAAAGGATATTACAAGAAGGCGGATGTACCTTGAGACTATAACAGATCTTTTCCCAAAACTAGGTCATAAGTATATAATAGATTCTGAACAGAAAAATTTATTACCTTTACTTTATCTTGGAAAAAATGGTGTAGAGAAATGAAATCCAAAGGTTTTATTATAATAATTGCTGTAATCGCATGCCTCCTTGTTTTTACTTCATCTTATGTTGTGGATGAAACAGAACAGGTTGTTGTTACTCAGTTTGGAAAAGTCATGGGCGAGACTAAGCATACGCCGGGTCTTTATTTTAAAATTCCTTTTATTCAGCAGGCAAACTACTTTCCTAAAAACCTGTTGCACTGGGATGGGGATCCAGGTCAGATACCGACTCTGGATAAAACATATATATGGGTTGACACATTTGCCAGGTGGAAAATCGTTGATCCGATTAAATATTTCCAGACAGTCGGCAATCTAATAAGCGCTCAGGGAAGGCTTGATGATATTATTGGTCCTGCTGTTAGAAATTTTATTAGTTCCTATAAACTTATAGAGACAGTCAGGACTACCAACAGGGAGCTTGATACTTTTGAAGTAGGACTGGAAGATATTGTTGAGAG
>DAOUSD010000284.1 GCA_030627405.1 Deltaproteobacteria bacterium | reverse complement strand
GAAAAGGGATGGAAATGAGAGATTTTAGAGAACTTAATCAACAGGTCAATGAGGTAAAGAGGATGTTGAACAGTTTTATCCAAAAGCTAACCGCTAATGGCTAAAAGCTAACCGCACAGGTCGAAAAATTTTGTGCCCGATGCGTTTACCTTTTGAATTATACTTTTTAATATTGCATTCAAATTTTATTTTTGATAATTTTTAAAAGTTAATTTCATGTAACAATTTAGCCTTTTGAAAAAGAATCCGACAGGATAACAGGCCTGCCTTGGCGTGAATTGCTCACAAACTACCCGGGTAGCCGTAAAATGTTCTGACTGGAGCCGTGTATGCCTGCCATGCAAGGGTGGGTACTGGGTCAGGGATAAACAAGATTTGTAAGCGTTCACGGAACATTGAAATTAGAAATTCGGCCTTCATGCTTTTGTACTGTTTTTCCCAATTTCAAGTTGCAAGTTTCAAGCCGTGAACGGCTACAATAATTCAAATTACTTCATAAATAACCGACTAATATTATGGCAAGATCAATAAAACAGAAATTAAGGGGTTGGAGCGACAACTTTCTTAAAAGGACATATAATCACTTTCTTTGCTATCTTCCGGTTAATATAGGCTTTTTTTCATCATGGATTTTGAAGCTCTTTTTTTCCGGAGTAAAGCTTGATAAGGAGCAGACCTCAGTTATCCGGAAGATTCCAAAAGAAAGTATAATTATTTATGTTACCAAACATAAAAGTTATTTTAAATATTTATTTTATCACACACGATATAGACAGGAAGGGCTGCCTGTTCCCGAAATAGGGCTGGATTACAGAGTAGCTATCTGGCAGCCGGTATCACGAATATTCAGGATTATTTTAGCATATCTTGATTATATTTTTTATAATAAAGCCTGGCCGCCCAATGCTTATAAAAGCGGATATATCAAACACGAGCTGATTAAGGGACGTTCGGGATTATTATCTCTGGTTGAAGAAAAAGGTTTTTATCGCAGATTTGTAAAAGAAAAAGCAGATCCGATCCGCTATCTTATCGAAATTCAGAAATCAACAGAGCGACCGATTTTTATTGTTCCTCAATTAATGATTTTCAGCACAAATCCACACCGGTCTACTCCGAATATAATTGATATTCTGTTCGGCACCGAAGAAAGGCCTGGAAAAATAAGACGTATTGTAACTTTATTCAAATATCCCGGCAATATTTTTGTGGAAATATCAGAGCCGGTTAATCTTAAAGAATTTTTAGAGCTTGCTGAAAACCGTTATCAAAGCTTAGAACAGCAGTCACTTCAATTAAGGCGTTATCTTTTAGTTCAAATTAATCAACATCGAAGAAGCATCGTCGGGCCGATTCTCAAATCAAGAGAAGAACTGAAAGAAAATATCCTGACAAATAACAGGCTTCAAAAATTCATGTACAACCATTCAAAAAAGCGCAATATCCCAATCCAAAAAGTACATAGAGAGGCGGATGCGTATCTTGACGAAATAGCCGCTAACTACAATATAGCTGTAATAAGAATGGCCGCAGTTGTTGTAAAATGGGTTGTAAACACCATGTTTGAAGGTGTAACGGTCAATAATGATGTGCTTAACAGGGTAAAAAACATGTCTAAAAAAGGGCCGTTAATTCTGGTCCCCTGCCATAAAAGCCATATAGATTATCTGATTTTATCGTGTACATTACTTAATAATAATATGCCATGTCCCCATATAGCTGCGGGAAAAAATCTTTCTTTCTGGCCCCTTGGGCCATTATTCAGACGCGGCGGTGCTTTTTTCATAAGAAGAACTTTCAGGGGGGCGGTGCTTTATTCAAAAGTTTTTGCGGAATATATAAACAAGCTTCTTGAGGAAGGTTTCAATATCGAAATGTTTATAGAAGGGGGCAGAAGCCGAACCGGCAAATTAATTATGCCCAAACTTGGATTACTCTCCATGCTTATAAATGCTTATAAAAACGAATTCTGTGAGGATATGATATTTGTACCAATATTTATTGGATATGACAGGGTGCTGGAGGAACGTACTTATTTAAATGAAATTGAGGGAGGTCAAAAAGAGCCTGAGAGCCTCCTTCAGGTAATAAAGGCAGGAAGACTGCTAAAGAAAAGATATGGAAGAATTTATATTAAGTTCCATGAACCTATGTCGTTAAAGGAGCTTTTATCAGAATATGGTTCTAAAATTCAGGACATGTCGTCAAAAGAGCAGAATGTTTTTATCCGTAATTTGGGGCATAGAATCATAACTGCAATAGATAATGTCTCACTTGTAACTCCATATGCTCTTGTTGCGAGCGCTATCCTTAACTGCCCCAAAAAAAGTTTTACTTATAATTATCTGATATCTGAAATGGAAATATATATGACCCATCTGTTTTCAAAAAATGCCAAGATGGCTGATACTCTTGTGCTTGATCAGGCCAGAGCTTTCGAAAGAGCCTTGGAGCACTACACCCATAGAAAATTTATAGAAAAAATTCCAAAGAAAGATAAGAAAAGCCAAACCTCTGATGTTATGTTTAAAGTTAATGAAAGTAAAAGACCAGTTTTAGAATATTACAAGAATAATTGCATTTCCTTTTTTATCCCGGCGGCTTTTACTGCTTTGGCAATCCTGGAAAAAGACGCTTTTCAATTCTCAACATACGATATTGTTTCCGGCTATACCTTTCTTCAGGAATTTTTTAAAAATGAATTTTCTTATGACGTTGATAAGACACCGGATTATTTTGTTCGTAAAAATATCAAAATATTTATTGATGATGCCATTCTAATGCCTCATTCGACTCTGCCTGATACGTATAATCTCACATCCGCAGGTTATAGAAAGCTTAAACTTTTTTCCACTTTTCTTAAAACCTATTTTGAATCATATTTTATTGTATTAAACTTTTTCATGCGGTATCCAAAAAAATTTATTAATACAAAAGACCGCCTGAAAAAAGTTCAGTCAATAGGAAATCGAATGTATAAAAGAAAGGAAATTGAAAGGAAAGAAGCTCTTTCCAAAATCAATTTTCAGAATGCCATAGATTATTTTGTTTCTCATGGAGTAAAAAGTTCAGATAATCATGATAAAATTGAATTCTATGCCGATGCTATAAAAAAATATATGAGCTGTCTGCCGTAATAGCAGGGGGGCAGGGAGCAGGGGTCAGGGGTCAGGAGAAGCTGGCGGTGCCAAAAAATTATCGACATTTAGAGGTTTGGCGAAAAGCTAAAGTATTATCATGAAAGCAATGATACTTGCCGCGGGTCTTGGTAAGCGGCTTCGCCCTTTTACTGCAAATACACCAAAGCCTTTATTCCCTGTTGCAGGACGTCCTCTTCTGGATATCATTATTCGCAGGCTGCAGAATGCGGGCTGTGAAGCCATAAT
>DAOUSD010000307.1 GCA_030627405.1 Deltaproteobacteria bacterium | reverse complement strand
TGTCGAGAATCCCAATAATAAATAGCTGAAAGTCAAGCTTTTATTTTTTTATAAGGAGATATGTGTGCATAAAGTTTTATTCCTTCCTCACAATAAAGAAATAATGGTTAAAGATGGAGAAAGTCTTCTTCGTGCTGCCATGGAAGCGGGAGTACATATTAATGCCTCGTGCGGCGGGGAGGGTGTTTGTGGAAAATGCCGCGTCATCCTTGAAGAAGGAAAAGTTGACGGAGGAATATCTGAGAAATTAAATGAAGAGGATATCTCCAAAGGTTACCGCCAGGCCTGCTTGAGCACCATAATAAGCGATATAGTTGTCCGTGTTCCCATAGAATCAGAGATAGATGCCGGTGTGCTTAATATGCAAAGCACCCCGCGGCGGGCTGCCCTTATAAAGGAAATAAATCTGGAGGATTTAAAAGAAAAAGGTCTTTTCATACCTCCTGTAGAGAAAAAATACCTTGAACTTACTGAACCGACCGCACAGAACAACAGACCGGATGTAACCAGAATAGTCAGCCATCTTAGAAAAAATTATAACAAGCATCATCTGGAAGTTGAACTTTCCGTTATTCGAAAGGTACCGGACGTAATAAGAGAAGATGGTTTTAAATTTACTGTGACAATAGCTAATCCTGTCCGGGAAAGCGGTCTTACACGTATTATAAATATTCAGCCCGGCGATACTACTGACCGCAATTTCGCTATTGCCATGGATGTTGGTACTACAACAATATATGGCCAATTGATTGATCTTAAAACCGGCTGTGTCCTGTCAAGTTATGGCGATTTTAATGGACAGATAAGTTATGGCGAAGATGTTATAAGCAGAATTGTGTATGCCGAAAAACCAGGAGGACTGGAAAAACTTCATAATGTTGTTATGCAATCTATTAACAAGATAATAGACCGAATAATAAAGCAGGCCGATGTTGATACTGACGATATTTCAGCTATAACACTGGCAGGAAACACAACGATGACCCAGCTCTTGCTGAAGGTTAATCCCAAATATATAAGACGCTCGCCATACGTTCCAGCCACAGCTTTATATCCGCCGATAAAAGCGGCTGCTTTGGGAATAAATTTAACTGAACATGTTACAGCACTGGTTTATCCTAATGTCTCAAGCTATGTAGGTGGAGATATTGTAGCCGGCGTCATGGGATCGGGAATGTACCTTTCTGAGGAAATCACTCTTTACATGGATATAGGGACTAATGCGGAAATCGTTATCGGCAACAAAGATTGGCTTGCCTGTGCTGCCTGTTCTGCGGGTCCGGCTTTTGAAGGAGGCGGCATCAAATTTGGAATGCGTGCCACAACAGGAGCTATCGAAGATTTTTCCATAGACCCTTTTACTCTGGAGCCCATGAACATAACTATTGGGAATGTCAGGCCGAAAGGTATCTGCGGTTCAGGGCTTATCAATATGGTGGCAACTATGTTTGAAATGGGTATTATTGATAATCTTGGTAAATTCAACCACGAACTTGATACAAATCGCATACGTAAGGTCGATGGAATATATGAATATGTGCTTGCGTTCGCTCATTTAACCCGAATAGATAGAGATATTGTTCTCACAGAGCCGGATATAAATAACCTTATACGGGCAAAGGGCGCCATGTACAGCGGATGTATGACTCTTCTTGAAGAAGTGGGGCTCAGCATTAATAATATTGACCGTATTATTCTGGCCGGAGGTTTTGGAAGCTATGTAGATTTGGAAAAGGCCATGATCATAGGTCTGTTGCCTGAAATAGATCCTGATAAAGTTACTTTTATCGGCAACGGATCGCTCATGGGGGCAAAAATAAGTTCGCTCACAAACCGCATCAGAAAAGATGTGGTAGAGGTGGCAAGAAAAATGACAAACTTCGAGCTTTCGGAAACTGCCTCTTTTATGGATAATTACGTGGCCTCTCTCTTTTTACCTCACACAGATATAAGTCTTTTTCCAAAACTAAGAGAGCGCCTTGAAGCTCGAAGGGCTGCTAACCTAAGTTGAGCGATTTTTTGCGAAGAAATGTGCCGAAATTTTGATACAGCAAGGTTTGCGAAAAGCGTTTAAGAAAGGAGAAGGATTTGAAGATAAAGTCAAAAGCCCTTGAAGTAAATATAGCCGACTATCATATTGATGTCGCCATAGATGCCAAATATTCAGTCCTTCAGGAAGTCCTGTCTAAGTATTATGGAATTGTGGATGGATTGAATACATTTCTTAAAGAGCTTTCTCATCCCTACAGGAATTGGAAATTTATTATACAGGAAGCAAGAAATTATTCTCTGAACTATTTTTATCTTTTAAAAAACCATCCAAGAGGCCACAAAGCCGCAGCTCTTTTTGTAAATATTTTTACGACCGCAATTAAATCAAGTGACGAAAAAGACACAAAAGCCGATGGCGCTGACAATTTACTGCTCTTTCTGCAGAAAATCATTAAAGACTCCGGCCCGGATATCAAAAGATTTGTGCCGGTAATCAATGACGCATTTGATCACATCAGGAATTACAATGATGAAATCTTCTTCCTTTTTATTAAAAGTTTCTATCAAATCAAAAAGCCGGCCAAAGACCTTTTAACATATTCATCTGAAATAAATATAAGCTATAAGCCAATCAATCTATTTCTATTAAAATATTTTAAGCACTCATATTCATACTGGCTGAGTAAGGAAGACCCTCAGGCCTGGTTTGAAAAAGAAACGGATATGACTGATAACGACTTGAATTTAAAAGAGATTTTTAATGAAATATCCCTCAACCAAATTAAACAATGGAATCTCGATCTGGATGATATTGCCCGGGAAAAAGAAATTGATTCCAAAGAACTTTTAAAGAGCCTTCTACAAATGCCCGGATACAAAGAAATTGTTGAAATATACAGGCAAATTCCTCACAGGCTTCTTCAAAAAGGAATCAAGGCCGGCAAGGGAAATAGATGGAAGCTTTTGTTCCTTTTCCATATTATGAATACTTCAGGCCTGTCTATGCTGCATGAGGAAGCTTTAAGGGATATAAACAGAACTGTAAGCTG
>DAOUSD010000322.1 GCA_030627405.1 Deltaproteobacteria bacterium | reverse complement strand
TTATAAAAGATAAAAGACCTTCATTAAGAATTCAAAATTGGTGATTCAAAATTTTACTTTTGCTCTGAGCTGTCCACATGCTGCCGATATATCCTCGCCCTTGCTGCGGCGAACCATAGTAATGCAGCCCTTTCTAACCAGGATTTCCCTGAAGCTGGTTATTACTGATTCTTCCGGTCGCCTGAAGTCACTGCTCTCGTGTTCATTAAAGGGTATAAGATTAATTTTTGATCGTATCCCTTTCAGCAGCTCAGCAAGCTGGTTTGCATTTTCTGCTGAATCATTTATTCCCTTTATCAAAACATATTCGAACGTTATTTTGCCACCCGGTCTTAAATTATATTTGCGGCATGCATCAAGCAACTCTTCTATTGGACACTTCTTATTTACAGGCATAAGAAAGTCACGAGTTCTATTATCTGTTGCGTTTAATGATACAGCAAGGTTAACCCTTGTTGCATTCCCCAAGGCGGAAAGCTTTGATACAAGACCCGCTGTAGAAACCGTAACTCTGCGGCTCGAAAATCCAAGTCCAAAATCAGCTTCAGTAATAGTGTGAATAGCTTTTATAACATTTTGGAAATTAGCCAGAGGTTCTCCCATTCCCATAAAAACAATATTTGTAATGCGTTTTGAGCTAATTTGATCTTTTAAGATGTCCCGTACCTGAGCTACTATTTCACTTTTTGATAAATTGCGCACAAAACCGCCTTTTGCGGTAAGACAGAATCTGCAACCCTGTGCACAGCCCACCTGACTTGATATACAAAGTGTATAATGATCCTTTTCCGGAATCAGCACACTCTCAATATGATTCCCGTCTTCAAGTCTAAAAAGGTACTTTCTGGAACCATCCTGCGATTTTTCAATTTGAATTCCATCAAGTCGGTTAATAGTAAAATTAAGAAAAAGCAGTTTTCTGATCTCTTTACCAAGATCTGTCATTATATCAAATGTGTCTGCCTGGCGATTGTAAATCCATTTAAGGATCTGTCCTGCGCGATAATTCTCAATGTTATGATCTTCAAGCCATGAAGCCAGTTGTTCTCCGGTTAACTCTTTAATATCTGTTTTGTTTATTGAACTTGTCATTATTTATACTTTTTGTAACCGTTCACGGAACGTTGAAATTGGAAATTTAGCTTTCATGATTTTGTACTGTTCTTCCCAATTTCCAATTTCTATTTTAATCTCTCCCAAATCTCTACTTTCCAATTTCAAGCCGCGAACGGCTGCTACTTTGTTAATGGATTATTTTTGCTTGACATAACATTGGATAGATATTAATTTCAACTCTTTTAGAGAATTGATAATATTATTATTTAGGTGGTTAGGCTAAGTAGTGCCCGAACGAAAACTGGAAAATTTTTTCAAGTTCAAGAAAGGCGCAAATTTTAACCGCAGGAATACATGGTGTATTTTGAGGATTAAAATTTAAGCCTGACGCGGAAATTGGAAAAATTAGCAGTTTTCGTTCAGGCACTAAGTAGTTAAATCGGTGTAATATGTTTGATAATCTGACCGACAAGCTCGATTTGGTATTTAAAAAGCTAAAAGGGCACGGCAAATTAACTGAAAAAAATGTAGAGGAAGGTCTAAAAGAAGTTCGCATAGCTCTTCTTGAGGCTGATGTCCATTATAAAGTTGTAAAAAAACTTATTGCCGATATTAAGGAAAGAGCTTTAGGGCAAGAAGTTATGGCCAGCCTTACGCCCGGCCAGCAGGTTGTCAAAATAGTCAATGATGAATTGACGGAAATTATGGGAACCAGGCACGAAGAGTTGAATCTTTCGGGTTCAAAACCTGCATCTATTATGCTGGTTGGCCTGCAAGGGTCCGGAAAGACAACCACAGCAGGGAAACTCGCCCTGTTTTTAAGAAAAAAGGGTAAAAAGCCTTACCTTGTACCGGCAGATGTTTATCGCCCTGCTGCTATTGATCAGCTCAAAAAACTTGGCGAACAGTTGTCTATTCCTGTTTATTCTTCCACTGTGGAAATGGATCCGGTACAGATATGCAGTAAAGCTAGAATTACGGCACAGCAAGAGGGATGCGATATTCTTCTCCTTGATACTGCAGGGCGTCTGCATATTGATGAAAATCTTATGGCGGAACTCTGTAATATCAAGGATGCGGTTAACCCGTCTGATATCCTTCTTATTGCTGATGCCATGACAGGGCAAGATGCTGTAAATATAGCGAAATCGTTTGACAATACCCTGAATCTTGGTGGTATTATTCTCACCAAAATGGATGGTGATGCACGTGGCGGCGCAGCAATTTCCATCAAATCAATAACCAATAAACCAATCAAGTTTATTGGTGTTGGCGAAAAACTTAGTGAACTGGAACCTTTTCATCCGGACAGGATGTCCTCAAAAATACTGGGGATGGGGGATGTCCTTACTATTATTGAAAAAGCCCAGTCTATGGTTGATGGAAAAAAGGCTGTTGAACTTGAAAAAAAGCTAAGAAAAAGTGAGTTTACATTAGATGATTTCCGTGATCAGATGGTTCAAATACGAAAGATGGGCTCATTAAAAGATTTACTGGGCATGATTCCCGGTTTTAGCAAAAACAAACAGTTTAAAAATCTTGAAGTAGATGAAAAAGAATTTATCAGAATCGAAGCCATAATTAGCTCAATGACTCCGCAGGAAAGGCGGCAGCATACCATAATAAATGGGAACCGCAGGAAAAGGATAGCCAAAGGCAGCGGTACAAGCATACAGGATATTAACAAGCTTCTGAAAAATTATACTCAGATAATAAAAATGATGAAGAAGATGAATAAAGGCGGCATGCGCGGATTAAGC
>DAOUSD010000166.1 GCA_030627405.1 Deltaproteobacteria bacterium | reverse complement strand
TGATTTTGAAAGGGGTTTTATAGGGTTTTGCTACTGTAGAGGCAAACTCCTATAAAATTAAATCCAATTTGGCCCAAATATCAGTCAATAATGGCATTTGCAATATCGGCCTTATAAAAAAACGTGAAACTTCAGTAATACAGTCTGATTTATCGAAATGATATTTGCACTCCAAACAGGACGAACAATGTGCTGCTACGAGGAACGTAGGAACATTTTGAGCGGTATCTCCATAGGAATAACCTCTTGATAAAGGGGGTTAATAGGTGAAAAGAAAAAAGTTGAATTGCACACAAATTTAATCTAAAATAAAAGGTGTTTGAAAATCAAGTAAAATCGCTTTTCAAAATCAGAATCAACTACTTTGGCTCGGCAAAGGGCAGAGTAAATTCCCATATATTATGGCTGGCATCAATGGTCGAAAGTTTTCGATACCTTGCCATCCGCGTAACTTAAGATTCAGACAGTTCTAATGCAGATAGGGTTTATATATCACAAATTCTAAAGTGTTTCAATTTGTTACGTGCATAGCAGGTATCTGTAACGCATTTATCACCTGCAGGTGTGTAGCGAGAGCGGAAAATCTGTCATGTGAAGAAAAATGTTAGCCGGTCATATCTCAATCTTGCTGCTTTCGAAGCAACTTCTTTAGCTTAACAAAAAACTTATTTCGTATCTTTTCTATATTCAATGCTTCCTTGTAATCAAGTATAGCTCTGTCTTTATGCTTAAACCTTTCTGGTTCAACCTGTAGCGCGTAAGAATTAAACTGTTTTTTCCAAAACCACTCTGCGCAACAGAACTGGATGTTTTGAGGATCAATATCCGTGATTTCCTTCAGAGTCTCAAAAAACTTCCTTCCCGAATCACTGTTCTCAATGCAAAAAGCAATGTAGGCGATTCTGTACTCAACTCTGGTAATGGTCTTTTTAACAGGCAAGGGATCAAGGTTATGTAGGTCCTTCTGACCATTGTAGAGAAAATGTCCATAGCAGCTTTGCATGGTAAAGCAATAAGGTAGTTTGTTAAAACCCTTTATAATTTCTCTTATTGGTATATCAATTATAGCATTGCTCAGATCTGCCAATTTTTTCTGCCTTTGCTCTTTATAGTGCGGATTTTCCTTCAATTCTTTAAGCACCGTGAAAGTTACCAACTATGCCGTTCCTTCTCATCTGATTAAGTATTGAGAGATGCTCCCTATGTGTTCCCTCTATTCCACGTAACCTCTGCCGATGGCAGAAAAGGGGAGGTCCAGTTCCAGTTCCGGCACCTGCTTGGCGATCCAGGCAGTAAAGGTGTTGCTGTTGGGCCCTGGAAAGGCTTTGTAGGTCGTTTTCCAGGGGTAAGCATGTGCGGCATTGTCGACAGCATAAATCAGTTCGTCGACTCCGATTCCCCTGTGTTCTTTGAGAATCCTGGGTTTCTCGCCGTACCAGTAGCGGTCGGGGACATCCTGGGTAATTCTCAGGACCGGCTGGCCGTGATGGCCTCGCCAACCGACCACGTCATATACCGTGTAGGAGGCTTCGCCGGTCTGCTTGGCTGCGATCCATGTGTGAATAGCAAACAAGCCACGCCAGCCCCAAGCATTGGCACCATAGACGTGTAGGACCGCTTCATTTGTGATGGAAGGGTCAGGCGCGATTCCAGCAGATTTTCGACTGGCGGTGCGCCAGTCTTTACCATTAGAACAGTTCGACAAAATCAATGCTATCAGGACAAAAGCCAGCAGTAGTTTCAAGGTTTTCATAAATATATGCTTCACGAAATCACCATATTTTTATGATTTTATTTGTATATTAAGTAGTTTAATAACATCTTTCGGGTCATCGACACGCATAATACGACCTAATGTCTGTGGTTTTGAGGGAGATGCTGAAATAGAAAATTCTTCAGGATTTTCAAGAAATTTATTTATTTCATTCAATGCTTTTTTTGTAAAATCATCTTTTTCCTTTTCAATTTCTTTTTCGAGCTTTTGCATTAAAGATTTCTTGAAATTTTCTACGCTTGTCTGTTCTTTTTGAGCTCCAAGCTTCATAAGACGTTCAACCAGAGAATTATCTTCATATTTTATTTTTGCTTCGTGGAAAATAACTTGGGGAAAGGTAAAAAGTAGAATAGCAATTTCTTCCGGCTTAAGATTGATATTGCCTAAACGAAAACCGACACTAATTTTACCTGCTGCATCGGCCCCTATACCTATTTTTTTTATATCAAGTTCTTTTTTTTCTTTATCATAAGTATAATCGGCAGTTAGATTAATCATCATCTTGTCATTGTATCCTAACTCTTTAAGCTCTTTTGCAGCTTCTCCGAGGTCTTTTATATTTAACTCTATTCCATTACATGACATAGATAAAAATGCAGGTATATCGGATTTGTTGTCTATGTCATGAATTATAATTTCATCAATTTTTATCTTTTTTTTGGCATTCGCTGGAGAAACAAGAATATCTGAAATCACTACATCCATCCCAAGCATATCAACACTGACCTTCTTGTAATCAATATCAGCAAAGTCGGCGGCTTTCGCTATGGCTTCATTCACTTTTCCTTCCGCTACGTTCGATGCGTACATTCTAACACCGAAATAAATAGCGATTAACACCGCAGCAATACCGATACCAGTAATTTGTTTTTTGCTCATTGACTTTCTCCGCAGAAGTTTAACGCCACTAAATTGTTAAATTGTAAGGCCTCATTTGTGGCTTTCTTGAGGCCCAACCAGTTATTATTTGGTTTCTGAGTATTCCCACAGATTTCATGTCACAATTTCATTGCACTCCCAGAGCCTTCTTAAGCTCGTCAATGGCTGTTTCTTTGAGGATAAAGACCAATTCGTCATCCTTATGAATCTCGACATCACCCTTGGGAATAAGGAAGTCCTTTTGGCGATAAATGGCAAAAAGCAAGGCATCTTTAGGGAAAGCAAGATCTACAATCTTTTTTCTGTGAAGGGTTTCACCGGCTGAAAAATGGTAGAACCGCGCTTTTCTAGGTACCATATTAACGAGTTCCAGCAGATTCAGCCCCCGCGTAAGGTAACTGGCCTGAACACTGGCAATTACCGACGGCGTGATGATATTGTCAAATCCCAGTTTTTTGCTAATCGGGATAAAGTCAGGCCTGCTTATCTTAATCAGGGTTTTGATATCGGCGAATGTTCTGGCCATTAATCCAATGATGATATTGTTTTGATCATTATCCGTCAGAGCTATTATGACGTCTGCTTCATCTACCTGTGCCTTCTTCAGGGTTTCCGGGTCTGAACCATCGCCATTTATTACTGTACAATCGAGTTCGTCTGCCAGCCTCTCGGCTATATCCTTATCCTTTTCGATAAGGATTACTTCATCCTTCCATTCAATAAGGCGTTTTACCACCATAATACCTACGTTGCCGGCGCCAATAACAATTGCTCTCATTACATCATCCTCCGTTTCACCCAGGTGCGGGGATAGATAAGAATAAGGAAAGGAAATATTTCAAGCCGTCCCATCCACATATCAAAGAAAAGAATCATTTTCAAATGTTCGGAAAGATCCGGACCGCAGATGCCCGTAGAAAGACCAACTGTTCCGGTAGCAGAAACCACCTCAAAAAGCGAATCCAGAAAATTATAATCAGCCGCTACAAAGAAAGTCACAGAGACCAATATTGTTAACAAAAATAAAGTGATGGATACAATGGCTGCTTCAATATCTTCACGGCTTAAAGCAATATTATTGACCCGCAAATGCGTAATCACTTCTTTGGGCTGAAAAATACGGACAACCAGGATATGTAAAAGTTTTATAAATATAAGCAGCCGATAAATTTTTATTCCCCCGGCTGTTGAGCCGATACAACCGCCTATGGACATGGAAAATATAGCGGAAAGCTTTGAAAGCGCCGGGGCTTGAGCAAAATCCATGGTAGAGAATCCGCTTGTAGATTGGGCTGACACGGTCTGAAAAAAGGATTTATAGATTGCTTCTTTCCACGTATATGTTTCAATCATGCCAAGGAAAAAAATAAACATAAGAACTGCAATGCAAAGGATAAGGACACGCCACTGTGTATCTTTGAATATATTCAAATGGGCTTTGTTGAGAGGATGAAACATGTTGAGATTGGTGGCGCCAATGACCATAAATAGAGAACAAAAGATTATGGCCGCAGAAGAAAAGGCAGCAAAGCTTTGTTTTTCAGTAGCAAATCCGCCCGTAGATATGGTTGCCATTGCCTGACAGGTCGCCTGAAATAAATCCATCCCACTCAAATAAAAAGCCAGCATACAGGCAGCCGTAATAATGGCGTAGGCCCGCCATAGTATCTTTGTTGCTTTGATGGCGCTGGGAGAAACCCTGGTTTCCCCTATGGATACTGTAAATAGCCGATAAGCCGTTGTCCCCGGCCCTATCAATACTGAAATAGTCAATACTACAATGCTAAGACCGCCAATCCACTGCAAGAATGATCGCGTAAAGAGCATGGTTCGCGATAAACTATCTATGGGCAGAGTACTGAGTCCGGTAGTTGTAGCCGCTGACATGGCTTCAAACAAGGCATCCAGGAAGGGAAGACCGGCAAACGTCCAGACCGCTGCCATTATTAAGGATAAAATAAAATAAATAAAACTGGCTAATACCAGTGCTTCCTTAATGTCCAGGTCAACTTCGGGGAGTTTTTTATCCCCGAAATAGCCAATGGCAAATATAAAAGGGGCTAATATGATGTATATAACGGTTAGAGAGAATTCCTGATAGATAATGGAAACAGCTATCGGCGCCAGTTGCAGGACCGCCAGAATAATCAGTATCTTGCACAGATACTTGGCCACTGCATGGTACCTTATGGGCCTGATTAAAAAATCGCGCATTAATCACCAACTTTTTAACCCCTGAACCGTGAACCTGAGTAGCTATAGACTTTCAGATAATTAATTTCACAAGGCCAGAAGGAGGAAGGCGTATTAGTTATACGTCGACGACTGATAACGCAGTGAAATTAATTATCTGAAAGTCTATACAAAATATCTTTCTTTTTCGCTGTAAACACAGCCGCAGTATTGCTGGCGATACAATTCAAGGCGTTTGGATTCTTCTATGCCTTCTTTCCAGCCGGAACGAAAATCTTGGTAGTAAAATGGAATGCCAACG
>DAOUSD010000144.1 GCA_030627405.1 Deltaproteobacteria bacterium | reverse complement strand
TTAGCTCTTATGAAATATGCATTTGTATAATTATTTATTAATCACCCATCGGGTGAAATGTTATTATTTAATAACATCTTGATATAGTTTGACTAATAGCTAATGGCTAATGGCTAATAGCTCATTTTAGATATTATAAGAGTAAAAATAATGCCTATCTACGAATTTTACTGCAGTAAATGCAATACAATTTATAATTTCTTTTCCAGAACCGTAAACACAACAAAAATGCCCAACTGCCCTAAATGCAAAAAATATAAACTTACCCGGCAGATGTCTGCCTTTGCACTTACAGGAAAGGCAAAAGAAAACAGCAACGACATGGACGATCTTCCCTTTGATGAAAGCAAATTAGAAAGCGCTATTCAAATGCTGGGCAAAGAGGCAGACAAGATAAATGAAGATGATCCGCGGCAGGCCGCAAACCTTATGCGCAAGCTTGCAAATATGACAGGGATTGAACTCGGCCGGGGCATGGAAGAAGCATTAAGCCGCATGGAAAAAGGAGATGATCCTGAAAAGATTGAAGCTGAGATGGAAGATATTCTTGAAAGCGAAGAACCGTTTTTAATGCCGGATAAAAAAGGAAGGGCTGCAAAAGCCAAATACATCAGGCCATTAAGAGACGAAACACTTTATGATCTCTGATTTTTTCGTAACACTTTAGCTTTTTATAAATAATTTCAGTGTGTTATCAGTTGAAATTTTCGAATGGATTATCTTAACTCGAAGGGTACTGCCTGCCATAAACTGCGAGAGTGATCGTGTCTATTATTACTATGTTATTCATTGCATCATCTTTACTGACATGCGGAATTCTTACTCCACGAGATATCAATGTCTCCATGTTGTTTTTATTCAGCAGTTCTTCAAACTTCACTGCTTTTTGAAGGTTCTGAAAAAGCGACCTCTTCCTTTCGACAAGCGACTGCTGTATGTTTATATCATCTTTAATTCCTTCAAAAAAGTCCAGCATGAAGTCCAGGCATTTAAAAAAATAATTCTCTTCAACTTTTAATTTTTCAAAGAAAGAACACAAGAACTTAATCTTGTTTTCAGAAAGTACTGACATGGCATTTCGCAGTCTGACCTTAACAGGGATTCTACGATTATCGGAAACAAATTTGTCTATTGCTTTAAGAAGCCTTTTATTCACCTTCCTTGAAATATTAAGACGGAAAACAAATTGCGGCGCAGATAATTCCGGAACAATAAACTTTATTGAACCTTTGTTATCCGGGAAATGTATTGTTGTTACTAATTTTTTATTTAAAATATAATTTATTACTTTTTCTTCATCTTCTTTTTTAAAATCTTTGCTTTCAAGAAATTCTTCGAGCTTAATTTGGGCCGGTTCATCTGGAAAAAATATCAGCTCAATTAATGGATCCCTTTCACAATTGTGCTCGTCATAAATAATTTTTTCAAGTTCATTTATAGAAGGGTTCGAAAAAGTAGAATCAATATAGTGCATAACGTCATCGCTTAAAATAAAACCATCCCTGAAAATCCGCTCAATCTTCTCAGCAAGCAAAAAACATTTTTTCTCATCAAATTTAACTTTCTGCATGGCTGTATACTTTTTTAATTAGCTTTTTCTCTTGAATATATACAAGTTAATTTATAATATCAATTTTAAAAGGAGGTAAAAAATGAAATCAAATTATTTGAATAAATTTGTTACTATTTTGAAAGATAAATCTCTATTGGGGACAGGAAAAACTGGAAATCCAGACACAGGGATAAGGTAGGATATGGTTCTTATTTTAGAGGCGGGTGCTGGTAAAACAAAGATGGTAATTGCGCACTTTGTTATCAATACCCCCAACATTGTGTGCAATTACCTATTGTTAATACCATGTAAAATCTGGATTGCTGACAGAGGTGAATTCACCAGAACCAGCAGAAATAGAAGATAGAACTTTATAATTTTGAACCAAGTAAGGTTCCTGATGAATATGAGGTTCTTCTTTAATTCCCAGATCACTAAAGATAATTACCCCTGCTATAGTAGCTGCAAAAATTTCTTTCTTCATAATTATACTCCATAATTTTCTAATTATTACTCAAAACACTTTATTCAACGAACAATGCATTTATTGACCCATTGGTTTGCAACGGACTTTAATTCCATTAGCTCATCATGCTTATAAATATTAGAATTATCCTTGAAAAATTCAGGGTGAAGAACCTCTGTTTTACTAAATTGCTGCAATGCATAAAGCTTTGAGCCTTTAATCAAATAACTCATGTTTTCAATTGTACCTTTATTAATAAGTGACTTAATGCAGGTAGTCCGGAATTCATAATCTATATTTGATTCTTTTATGATACGTACACTTAAAAAAATGTCATCCGTGCTGGAATTGTCTTTGATTAATGGGGCGTAGTGTGAGGGATCTGTCTTTATATCCATTGCTATATAGTTTACAAGACCTTCGTCTATAAGCTTCCTTATTACTTCAGGCCTGCTTCCGTTTGTATCCAGTTTAACGGGATACCCTAAAAGCCGGATTTTTTTACAAAACGATATAAGACCTTTCTGCAGTGTAGGCTCACCACCTGAAACAACAACTCCGTCCAGAAACTCCTTGCGGCTTGCAAGAAAATCAAATATCAGGTCTTCGCTCAAATAACCGGTAGATAGAGATCTCCCCTTTGCAAGTTCAGGATTGTGGCAATAAGGACAGTCAAAGTTGCACCCGGAAAGAAAAATAACACAGCTTATCTTTCCAGGATAATCAATTAAAGAATTCTTATGTAATCCACCTATAATCATAAAAACTTAAGCCACCTTTTTTGAGAAATCAGGGCTGAATGTTTTTCTCATATTAAACTCCGCCCTCTTTCCATTATTCCATTGTTTTACCGGTCTTAAATAACCCACAACCCTGGAGTAGATTTCGGTCTCCTGATTACAGATTGAGCATCTCTCCTGTTTGCCGATCAAATAACCGTGAGATGGGCATATACTGAAAGTTGGTGTAAGTGTAAAATAAGGCAGGCGGAAATTGGTTGCCACTTTCCGGATGAGACCCTTTACTGCTTCTATGTCACTCACCAGTTCACCGAGAAAAATATGAAGTACTGTCCCTCCTGTATATTTTGCCTGAAGCTGGTCCTGAAGCATCAGTGTTTCGTAAATATCATCTGAATAGTTTACCGGAAGCTGGGTTGAATTTGTATAGTATGGATCAGCCCCCTTTTTATACTCTTCCTCGTTTGCGCAAATAATTTCAGGGAACTGTTTTTTATCAAGCATGCAAAGGCGATAGGATGTTCCTTCTGCCGGCGTTGCTTCAAGATTGAAAATATCACCTGTTTTCTCCTGTATCTCTGAAATCATGTTACGCATGAAATCCATTACTTTAAGAGAAAACTTTTGTCCTGCATTGCTTGCGATATTTTCCCCAATAAAATTTAAACAGGCCTCGTTCATGCCTATGATTCCAATTGTAGAGAAATGATTCTTCCAGTACAGGCCTGAGCCCTGTTTGATTTCTCTTAAATAAAACTTTGAATAAGGATACAAATCTCTGTCAGTAAATTTTTCAAGTATCTTTCTTTTTATCGACAGACTATCAACAGCTAACTGCACCTTTTCTTTTAAATCATCAAAAAATTCGTCTTCTTTTTTTGCAATGTATCCTATTCTCGGAAGATTAATTGTCACAACCCCGATTGAACCGGTAAGTGGATTTGCCCCGAAAAGTCCTCCTCCTCTTTTTAACAGCTCCCTGTTGTCAAGACGCAGGCGGCAGCACATGGATCTTGCATCGTCCGGCGACATGTCTGAATTAATAAAATTTGAAAAATACGGAATTCCGTATTTGCCTGTCATCTTCCATATCATCTCAAGATTAGGATTATCCCAGTCAAAATCCTTAGTGATGTTATAGGTAGGTATGGGAAATGTGAAAACCCTGCCCTTTGCATCGCCTTCCATCATTACTTCGGCAAATGCCTTGTTGATCATATCAATTTCCGGCTGAAAGTCGGAATAGGTCTCTTCTTGCTCAATTCCTCCCAAAATTACAGACTGATCCTTTAAAATTGAAGGAACGTAAAGATCCATTGTAATATTTGTAAAAGGAGTCTGGAAACCCACACGCGTCGGGATGTTAATGTTAAAAATAAATTCCTGAAGTGCTTGTTTTACTTCAATATAATCTAAATTATCATAACGCACAAATGGGGCGAGAAGAGTGTCAAAATTGGAAATAGCCTGTGCTCCCGCAGCCTCGCCCTGAAGTGTGTAGAAAAAGTTTACGATCTGGCCAAGAGCTGATCTCAAATGTTTCGGGGGTGCGCTCTCTACTTTGCCCTCAACTCCCTTAAAGCCCTGTATTAGCAGATCACGCAAATCCCATCCAACGCAATATATCGACAGAAGGCTAAGGTCGTGAATGTGGAGATCACCATTTTTATGAGCAGATCTGATCTCAGGTGGATAAATCCTGTTCAACCAGTACTCTGATGTTACATCCGAGGAAATATAATTGTTGAGCCCTTGAAGCGAATAGCACATATTGCTGTTTTCCTTGATCTTCCAGTCCAGTTGCTGGATGTAGTGATCAACAAGATCAACATTAGCCTTGGTTACGAGGTTTCTTATCTGCGCATGCTGTTCCCTGTATATGATATATGACTTGGCTGTCTTATAGAACGGAGAATCAAGCAATACCCTCTCAACAATATCCTGGATCTCTTCCACCTCCGGAAGAGCACCAAGACGAAGCTCATGAGCTAATGTCAGTACTTTTAGCGTAAGTTTTCTTGCTTCTTTTCCTCCGAATTCTTCGGTTGCCTTGCCTGCCTTAATAATGGCGGTCGTAATTTTTGTAGAATCAAACTCAACTAGTCTTCCATTCCGTTTTTTGATTTCTTCAAACAATAGTGTCACCTATTAGAACTCTGTTGGAATTGATTTAAAACTAAAAAAGAAATAGTGAGAGACTTGCCAATTAAAACTGTATTAAATATTGACGTTAGGCTTGTTAATACCACACATATAGTATGTGTCAACAAAAAAAATTACACATATGGTATTAAGGATTAAATAATACCCATATTGGTTTTCCCGCCGCCATCCTTCCCGGCATGGGAAGCTCGAATCGCCTGATTTCCACCAGACGGTCTCTCACGATTCCGCCCTTGCCTTCGGCTAATACTTTTGCTAATATATCAAATATTAACGGGGTTCACGTACAGGAGGACTTACACCCCATATGTATATAAAATGGAGAACGAAATTATCATGGAAATAGGGATCCTACATCTAACAGATATTCACTTCACCGAACAATCTGATTTGGATAGTAAAATCACTTCGCTTTGTAAAGTATTTTCAAATGATTTCGCTGAAATAAGTAAGTCATATCTTGTAATCAGTGGCGATATTGCCAATACTGGTAAAAAAAAGAATACGAAAAAGCACAGAAATTTATTAATAAAATTCAAACATATGTTTCTAAACATTTCAACCTGTGCGGTTAGCCATTAGCGTTTAGCCGTTAGCATTGAAAAGGGATGGAAATGAGAGATTTTAGAGAACTTAATCAACAGGTCAATGAG
>DAOUSD010000261.1 GCA_030627405.1 Deltaproteobacteria bacterium | reverse complement strand
TAACCAATTGATCTCGATTTTTGTTAAAAGTATAGGCACTGCCAAAAAGAACGAGGATAAAACTTCATAATTCGACATTCCCTGTTCGACATTCGACATTAAATGCATTAAAAGCCTAAACCGATCTTTGACACCTTTTAGGGAACTGATTGCATCTTTTCCAAATATCATTCTTCGTATAGAAGATAACCCACAAACCCTGCTAAAATGTTACAAAATGTGTAAATAATTTTACAATTTTATGTATTATATTTCACGATATCAATCATATTAACCCTACAACCTCACTTACCATTTTAGATGTCATTTTGAAGAGCGAACTGACGAGAAATCTTATTATAAAACAAGTAGTTAAAGATTCCTGCCTTCGGTCGGAATGACAAGTGTCGTTGTAGTGTTAAAACTATTTTGTTAATTATTCAAAACAGCTTCGATGTACGGCATTTAATCGTTTGAACTATCTATATGGTTCTTTGTAACAAAACATGGGCACATTATTTGCAGACAAATTCTTTATTGTAAAAAATTAGCTGCGGGATAAATCAAATTGTTTAGTCAAACTCAGATCCATACCAAAGTGAAAGCAATAAATAAAAAAGCTGTTCGGAGAAAAAAATTACCCCCTCTTGATCTCTTGGTATCTACTGTTGCCCATGAAATCAAAAACCTGAACAACTGCGTAACCTTTAATACACCTATCCTGAGAGAATACCTGAAGAAACTGATTCCCATCATTGACGATTATGCAGGAAATCATCAAGATCTCGAATTATTCGGCATGACTTATCCTGAGTTCCGTAACGACATTTTTAACCTTGTGAATAACCTTGAGCATGCTTCCAGCCGGATCAACGACATAATGACTGACATGGGTGAATTCGTCAGAAATGGTTATAAGGGAGAACAGGGTTGGGTTGACCTGAATCAGGTAGTCGAAAAAGGAATTGCTGTCTGCCGGAGTCAAATAAGTAAAAGAGTAAAATCCTTTGATGTTAATATTGCCGACGATCTTCCCCCACTTTATACAGATCCTGAGGCTCTGGAGCAAATCCTGGTCAACTTTCTGATTAATGCCGCTCAGGCTGCTGATAAAAAGGATTCCTGGGTAAAGCTCAGTGTAAAACAGGGAAAGGGCATATGGCGGGATCATTTTATTATCGAGGTGAGTGATAATGGGTGTGGTATGGATATTGCTACACGTGAAAAGATATTCAACCCCTTTTTTACCACCAAAGCACCCGGGGAGGGAACCGGCCTGGGCCTGTTTGTTACTGACAGTTTGGTTGAAGTATTGGGCGCTTGCATTGAGGTAGAAAGTAATCCCGGCAAAGGGAGCACCTTTAGGGTAATTTTACACAAAGGGAATTCCAGTTTGGGAAAGGATTGCACCCGGGCGCCGCGCCGACTCGCGCCGGAGCTTGTGGCCTCAATTATCTAAAATCTATTAGAAGAAGGCGCTGGTTTCAAAATGTTCAATTTTGTCCAAAGTCAAAAAAGGCGAAAAATTTAACCGCAGGAATACATTGAGTATTTCGAGGCTTAAAATTTGAGCCTGACGCAGAGATTGGACAAAAGGGGGCGTTTCGAAATTGGCTCAAAGGTATTCCAATGGATAATAGCATAGTCCTTATCGACGATGAACCCCTTTTTCTGGATAGCATCAGGAGAGGATTGAACCTCTGTGGTTTCAAAAATGTTCGATCAGAGCAAGACCCCAACAAAGCGGCTGCTCTTTTTAAAGAGGGGAGGTCTTTTGATGTTGCCCTGATCGATTTAAATATGCCGGAAATAAATGGAATAGAACTGCTGGACGTGATAAAGAATAATAGCCCAAACACAGAGTGCCTTATGGTGACAGCGGTAAATGAGGCGAGTGTCGCGGTTGAGTGCCTGAAAAAAGGCGCCTGTGATTACCTGGTCAAGCCCATCTCCGGAGATACTCTTAGCCTGGCGATAAAGTGTGCCCTGGAAAGAAAACGGGTGCTTGATATCCTGCACCCGGGGAAAAAAATGACCTCCACGGCATTGACGCACATAGAGGCTTTCAGGGCTATTATCACGAGGTCACCGAACGTACTCAAGATATTGAAGGAAGCCGAGCTTCATGCGGCAAGCGACATACCGGTCTTGATTACAGGGGAAAGTGGAACCGGCAAAGAACTTTTGGCCAGAGCTGTCCATTGCGCCAGCTCCAGAACAAAATTTCCTTTTACACCTATTAATATGGCATCCGTCACGGGCAGCTTGTTTGATGCAGAATTTTTTGGCTGCACAAGGGGCGCCTTTACAGGAGCTGAAAAGGCTCGAATGGGTCACCTGGAACAAACCAACAAAGGCACACTGTTTCTGGATGAAATAGGCGATCTGCCGCTCGACCTACAGGGAAAACTGCTTCGGGTCTTGCAGGAAGGAGAATACCTCAAGTTAGGAACCAGCAAGCTGCAAAAAACAGACGTCCGTTTTATCGCTGCCACCAATGCAGACCTGGACCGATTTAAGCACAAGGGGATGTTTCGAGAAGATCTTTACTACCGACTCAAAGGCGTATGCCTGCACCTTCCGCCACTCAGGGAAAGGAAAGAAGACATTCCTTTGCTGGCAGACAAGTTCCTGAAAGAATTTTCTGATGTTTCCGGAAAAGATGGTATTAATGAAGAGGCCGGCATATTACTTATGAATTATGATTATCCTGGAAACATCAGGGAACTCAGGTCTATAATCCAGTTGGCCGTAAACCTGGCCCAGGGCAGGCAGATCTCCGCCAATTTTCTTCCCACCCACCTGCGAAAGCAAAAACCTGTTGCAAGGAGCTATTCTCAGAAAGAAGGCAGCTCCATTGCTCCCCTTAAGGAAGTGGAAAAAGCCCATGTTCTCAAGGCATATGAGCAGACAGGCAGAATAAAAACTCGAACAGCAAAACTTCTATCCATTGGCTTGAACACCCTCCGCAGAAAATTGGAAGTCTATGGGGTAGCATAATGAAGCTGGAAGGTGAGAAAGCGGGGAAACGTCAAAGTCGGTGCTAAAGCTTTTCAAGCACCCAGTTACCTATATTTCTATCCGTAAATTCAACTCCAAAGAGATAAATCTCCTTGCCAACGCCTTGATACTTCTCAAAATATTTTTTGTCTCTGATCTGCTTTAAGGCATTGTCCTTATCCCCGTCGAATTTGAATTCAAAGATATAAATATCTTTGTCAATAATGACGGCGTCTATTCTGCCCTTGTTTGTTTTTACCTCGGCTTTTACTTTTAAGCCGATCAGAGAAAATATCAGATAAAAAATTGTCTGGTAATATTTTTCTCTGTTTATGTGAAGGTCATAAGGAATATCTGCAAAAAAGACCCGCAGGGTATCAAAAAATAACTCAAAATCATGCTCTCGCAACGCATCAATCAGCTTCCATGCGTAACCATGAACCAACTCTCTTTCCACATAGGAATATGCCTCGGCAAGGCATTTGATCATAGAGTTTTTTACCTCAAAATTGGGATAAGCCAGGGTATATTCCATCCTTTCCTTATCATAGTCTGTAATGGTCAGATATCCGGTCTGAAAGAGTATAGGCACAACTTTCAGATTTCCTATTTCATATGAGCTAAATGCGGATTCATCCACCTTAACACCGTCTAATCTATTTAAATCAAATCCTTTTCCCTTTATAAGTTTTATTAAAAAACTTGGTGTGGCGCTCTCAAACCAGTAATTGCTGAATTCTGCGTTGTCGAACAAAAGAAGCATTGAAAACGGATTAAAGACCTTTTCGCAACTTCTGCTAAAACAAAAACCATCATACCAGTAT
>DAOUSD010000209.1 GCA_030627405.1 Deltaproteobacteria bacterium | reverse complement strand
CTGTAGGCCCCTACCTTCCTATCCCGATATTAAAACTCAATATCTCTTTTCCTTCCGCTTGATGTTTTTGTGGAGTACATAATTCACCCACCATTGTCTTAAGATCAAAAACTACCACATATCCCTCATTGGCACGCTCGGTTAAAAGGTATTTGCTGCACAGTTGATCAATTGCTTTATTTAAGGCGCGATTCCCTTGTGAGCGATTTAGCTTGGTTTCGATAATGTATTTATGACCATGGTAGATCAAAAGAATATCCATTCTTCCCAATCCGCTTGGCACCTCATAACGAAGCTCCCCCTTTTTGCCCTCTACAAACTGGTACAACCAGGCAGTCAGCAGAAACTGTCCTGTCCTCTCATATGGCTTTTGGCTTTTGTAAAAGGCGTTTACACCGATCCGGATGATGTATTCCTCAAAATCAGATAAAACGGCTTCCATGTTCAGAAGTCCGTCAGGTCTAAAGTAGCCCTTAACAGATACATCTACAATTGCCATTGATTCCCGAAAAAAAGTCTTGGTGAACCTTTTTTTATAGATAGGGTTGCTGACCTTAATATTTTTTCCTTCCGCCTTAATCAAACCATGCGTCAAAAGAAGGGACTGCTCCTTATCTCCAGGGATATATTCAACCCCATCAAAAACAATATCTATAAAAGTCTCTTTGTATTGTTTGGCCTTTTCAGTGATATTATCAAAATGGCTGTTTTCTTCATAGAGAAGAATGTCAATCGCCTTTTCCACATCTTCTTCAGTAATTGGGGCTGTAGTTTCAGGCTTTATGTTAATCGTCAGAATGGTGCCTATGCGGTTCACCAGCCATGGCTGGCCGGCTGTCTCATCAAATACTTTTTTTACTGCATCTTCAGTAAAGGGTTGATTGGTTTCCTTTGTATATTGGGCATAAAGGTTACGGACATTCTTTAGAGTAAAAGGCTGAAGTTTCACCTGATCAGCGATATTAAATGGGGAGACACCCCCTACAATCAGTTTGGTGATGTTGCGTATGCCCACCAGTCCCACGGAGTAAAGAGCTTTGTCTGTCCGCTTTTTGTATCTTTGATAGAGTTCTCTTAAGGTGGTCAGGAAATTTTCCAGTTCGTCTATTGGGATGCCGTCGAACTCATCTATGAAAATAACAATTTTTTTCAATTTTACCATGCGGTTTAGTTCTTCAAATAACTCACGAAAGCAGGTATGATCGGAAATATTATGCGTATCCAGGTACGCTCTCACCGCATCAAGCCTCGGGCAATCCACATCGGCCAGCCTGCTTACCAGTTGTCTGTAAAGATCTATTTGAATTAATTGATAAAATCTTTGTGAATTGAGATTTTTGTAATCCTGGAAACTAAGAAGGATAGCCATGTAGGTAGTATCTTTCTCCAGTTCATGGCAAAAGCCCTCAAAAAAGGTGGTCTTGCCGCTTTGCCTCGGGGCAAATATGGAAAAATATCTGCCCATGTCCACCATGGTTTTTAAGTCATGGTTGTCCATATTGGTAACATTTTCCAGGGGAACGTAATAAGATGCATCAGGGTCAACAACCCCTGATTTTTCAAAGTATCGTTTTGGTTTTTTGTAATTCATCATTTCTTTCCTTTTTCACCCGAAACTTTGTCTACGTTCCTATCAATTCCTTAGATTTTGCTTGATTGTGGAATTGTCAAATTGCTCTGTCTGAATACTTCATACATTACAACTGCCGCTGCAACAGAGGCGTTCAGAGAATTTATTTTTTCTATTTGTGGTATTGAAATCAAAATATCACATTGTTTTTTGACAAGGCTGCGTATGCCTTTGCCTTCTCCGCCAATAACAATACCAAGAGAGCCTGAAAAATCACAGGAAAAAAGGTCTTTATCTGCATTTTTGTCCATTCCGAAAATCCACAAGCCTTTATTTTTCAATATTTTTATTGTAGTTACGATGTTGATAACACGTATAAGATTAATATGCTCAAGCGCTCCGGCAGATACTTTGGAGACCGCTGGTGTGGGCAAGGCGGATCTGTCTTTTGTAATTATTACTCCGTCAACTCCGACACAAAGAGCTGTTCTGATTATAGCGCCAAGATTATGCGGATCTACCACATTGTCTAACAATAAAAATAACTGTTTGATATCAGGGTGTTGCGGTCTATCAACAATATCATTGAGTCCAACAAATGGATATGAGCTTACCCTTGCTCCAATTCCCTGATGCAGATCACTTTTGGTTAAATATTTTAGTTGAGAGGACTTTAGTTTTTTAACAGATATTTTTTTGAACTTAGCTATTGCCGACAATTTTTCAAATTGTTTTGGTATTTTGTCTTTTGCAATATATAGCTCAAAAAAACTTCTCCTGCCGGCCTTGAGGGCTTCAAAAACAGGATGGAAACCATATAGTATTTCTGTTTTCAAAGCGAAACTCCGTGTCGTTCCGTGGTGAACTATTACGATTAAAAGGATTTATTATTCTACCCCGTACGGTATTTCGCTATAACGGATATTAGATCAGCAACAGCAACTGATAATTTATCATTGATAATTACATGACGGTAGAAATCCTTGTTTTCCATTTCTTTATTTGCAACCTCGATACGCCTTGAAATGACATGTTTGCTGTCAGTCCCTCTTGATTCGAGGCGTAGCTTAAGGATATCTGATGAGGGCGGCATTATAAAGATAGTTATACCGTCATGGTATTGATCAAGAATCTGTAATGTGCCCTGAAAATCAATGTCAAGGAGTATGTCACGCCCAGAGGCTAAGCTCTTATCAATAAATTCCGATGAAGTGCCGTAATAATTACCATAAACTTTTGCCCACTCTGCCCATTTGCCGTTTTTTATTCTATTTTTAAAATCGTTTTCTGTTATGAAGTAATAGTCAATTTCATTCCGTTCTCCCTTCCTGGGCTTTCTTGTTGTGTATGATACCGAATAAAGCATATTCGGAATCCGGTCAAGAACAGCTCTGCAAAGGGTTGTTTTGCCGGCTCCTGATGGTGCCGATATGATAAAAAGATTGCCATTACAGCAAATCTTTTCTTTATGGTTTGAACAAGCCTGGCTAATTCCCTGATCATTCATGACAAGTTATGCTGAGCTATGTTGAGCGATTTTTTGCGAAAAAAATGTGCCAAGATCTTGATGCGCAAGAGATTGGTGCAGGTCGAGTAAAAAATCGCTCAATTTAGGTCTGAATCCTTAAGAATAGTATAACGCTGTGATATTGTTTCCGCCTGTATAGCTGAAAGGACAACATGATTACTCTCCATGATGATCATGGCACGGGTTTTACGCCCCTGGGTTGCGTCTATAAGACGTTTATTATCTTTTGCTTCATCTTTAAGGCGCTTCATTGGAGCAGAATTGGGCTGTACAATAGCCACAATTCGATCAGCAACTACAGTGCTCCCAAAACCTATATTCAACAACTGCTGTTTCATATTTTCTCCCTTTTAAACCTAAGTTGAGCGATTTTTTGCGAAAAAATGTGCCAAGATCTTGATGCAGCAAGGTTTGCGAAAATCGCAGGCATACCAATGGATATGTCGAGACTTTTCGCAAGCCCTTGATGCGCAAGAGATTGGTGCAGGTCGAGTAAAAAATCGCTCAATTTAGGTTAAAGCTACTCAATATTTTGTACTTGTTCTCGTATTTTTTCAAGCTCGGATTTTACGGCTACAATTATATGTGACACATCTGAATTCCCTGCCTTTGCTCCCATTGTATTAAATTCTCTGCCGAATTCCTGAAGCAAAAAATTGAGTTTTCTACCAGCGGATTCCCCAGAGCCCATAATAGCCCTGAATTCTTTTATATGGCTTTCAACTCTTACTATTTCTTCAGAGATATCGCTTTTATCTGCAAAAAAAGCCGCTTCCTGTGCGATCCTTGCAGGGTCAATATCAATCATACCCCGAGTTAATGCATTTATGCGTTCCTTCAGTCGTTCCTGATAATGGGATAATAAATTTTCAGAGTCATTTTTGATTTGACCAAGAGTTTTTTCTATAAAATCAAGTCGATGGATAAAATCCTTAGCGATAAAATCTCCTTCCTTTTTCCTCATGGCATTAAGGTCGTCAAGAGCGATACTTATGCAGGTTTCTAAATTATCCCAGCAGGCATCAATATCTTTGCTGGTCTCAACAGGTTTAATAACTCCACCTGTGTTCACCATGAGGTCTAAGGAAATATCAGTCTTTATGTTAAACCTGTTTTTAAGTTTGGAAAGTACATTAATGTATGCCAAGGCTTTAGGTTCATCTATATCAAAACCATATGCGTCTTCGGAATCATCTATTATCTGCAGCTTAATTTCTATACGGCCTCGTGACACTCTATCAGAAATCATGCTTTTAATTTTATTTTCCAGGCAAAGATATTCATGAGGCATTCGCAGAGATATATCAAGATATTTGCTGTTATAGGAGCGAATCTCTATTGAGACAGTTAATTGATCTTTTGTGTTTTCCGAACTAGCATATGCAGTCATGCT
>DAOUSD010000296.1 GCA_030627405.1 Deltaproteobacteria bacterium | reverse complement strand
TTTCGGATTGCTGTTTTCGGCGATTTCAGCGGAAGGACTAATCAGGGAATTATTGATCCTGCGTTGAACAACCGCAAAGCTCTTATGGTGGATCGGGATAATCTTGATGAGGTACTTGCAAAACTTAAAGTCAAGATCAAGGTTCCAATCCTTGGGAAAGAATCCCCACTTGTTACTATCGGATTTTCCGAACTTGATGATTTTCATCCTGACAGTCTCTTTGAAAGACTTGAAGTGTTTGAGGCGTTGAGGGAGACCCGCAAAGGAATAAAAGACCCTTCGACTTTCGCTGCGCTGGCAAAAGAACTCAAACGATCGGACAAGGCCTCTGAATCCGGCATGCCTCCGAAAAATGTGGAGAAAACTATAGAGAGCATTTCCGGACAGACAACAGGTGACCTGCTTGACCAGGTTCTTGAAGAAACCCAGGAAAAAGCGCCTGAGACCGAATTGTCCAGGGGTACATCAGAGTGGGATAATTTCTTAAACCAAATAGTCAAACCACATCTCGTTCCTGACATTGAACTGCAGCAGGCAAAAATGTTGGATGCTGTTGATGCTGCCACAAGTGAGCTAATGCAAAGGATATTGCACCATCCCGATTTTCAGGCAATAGAATCGGCCTGGAGGGCAGTCTATTTCCTTGTATCCAGGCTGGAAACAGATGAGCAGCTCAAACTATATTTACTCGATATATCAAAAGCCGAACTGGCCGCTGATCTGGGAGCTACAGATAATCTGCGGTCAACCGGAATCTATAAACTTCTTGTAGAGCAGACAGTTGAAACATTCGGCGGCGAGCCATGGGCGGTGTTGGCGGGTAACTATACCTTAGATAATTCCCATGAAGATGCTAAACTACTGGGCCGTATTGCAAAAATTGCTAAGGCTTCCGGAGCACCGTTTATTTCATCAGTAAGTGATAAAGTGTTGGGCTGTGAGTCTTTGGCCGAGACGCCGGACCCTGACGACTGGCAGAGATTGCACGGGGCAGAAGAGAGCCAGGCATGGGAAGCACTCAGAAAACTTTCGGAGGCAGCATACCTCGGTCTTGCTCTGCCTCGGTTTTTGCTCCGCCTCCCATATGGAGCGGAGACTGACTCTATAGAGCGGTTTGAATTTGAAGAAATGCCGTCCGAGCCGGACCACAATTATTACTTATGGGGCAACCCATCCTTTGCCTGTGTGTACCTGCTTGCCCAGGCATTTAGCCAGTATGAATGGAACTTTCGGCCTGGCATTATCCAGGATATCGAAGGCCTGCCATTATACATCTATAAAAAAGAGGGTGAATCCAGAGTTAAACCCTGTGCCGAGGTGGTCCTCACTGAGCGAGCCGCTGAAATTATACTCAATAAGGGTTTGATGCCGCTCCTTTCCTTCCGAAACCAGAACATCATCCGGCTGGCACGCTTTCAATCGATAGCCGATCCTTTAACCAGTTTGGCCGGGCGATGGAGTTAGGCGAACAAAATATGGCTTGACCTGATTAAATAGATAGTATAATTCTTGTTTAGTAACCAAGATAGTTTATCTTGATTCCGTAGATGATAAGTATAGTCATTATTATTATAATAACCACATCGAAAGCGTATCTATTTAACTCGGTCAAGCTCTATAAGAAATGAGTTAGCTGAATTAATCGTAGGTATTTGTGCTTCAGTGTTAGTACATATCTGTCAAGCAAAGGCAAGGTATAACAAGTTGACCTGTTCCCGGTCGCCGTTATCCTTAATGAAGCTTGTAAAATTGCAAAGATGCGTAGTATTTTAATTAAACATAATATGGAGCATGATCATGAATAACGAATTCACTGCTATTATCGAAAAAGATGAAGGCTGGTACATTGCTTATTGTGCCGAACTTCCAGGAGCCAATGGGCAGGGAAAAACCAAAAGGGAATGTCTTAAAAGTTTGTCAGAGGCAATTAAATTGGTTCTCAATGACAGACGGCAAGATTCTTTACGAGCTATCCCTTCATATGCTTTTTCTGAAATGGTGGCTATCGGATGAAACGTAACAACCTTCTTAAACACTTAAGATTCAACGGTTGTTACCTTAAACGAGAAGGAGCCAGTCATTCTTTGTGGTGTAATCCACAAACAGGACATTCCGAAGCTGTTCCAAGGCATACTGAAATCCCCAATAGGCTTGCTAAAAAAATCTGCAGGGCTTCTTTCAATAAAAAAAAATCGGATAATGTTCTTGAGGTACTAGGGGACATCAAGGCGCTCCACCCGGTGCCAAAAGCCAGAGCGCTTTTCGTGTCTGCCATATCAGTATAAAACTTTGCTTATGCGAAGTCATCATTAGCTTTTGGTGCTGATACGTTCTACGTTATAAGGTAAAAAGACCATGGCCTATACACAAGAAAACAGACTAATTGCAATCGACACCCCTTTGGGTAAGGATGCGCTGCTTCTTACAGGATGCCATGGAATAGAAGGCATCTCCGGTCTTTTCAGCTTTGAACTCAGCCTCCTTTCAGAAAATCACAACATAAAATTTGAAGACATTATCGGAAAAAACGTCACAGTCTCCATTATCCTGGCAGATGGAGACAAACGTTTTTTTAACGGTATAATATCCAGTTTTTCACAGGGAAGGGGCGGCGGCGAAGCCGGAGGTGATCCGCATTTTTCGCATTATACGGCCACCATGGTTCCATGGCTCTGGCTACTCACAAGAACCGCGGATTCAAGAATATTTCAAAAACTTTCCGTACCGGATATAGTGGAAAAGATATTTACCGAAAAAGAATTTTTAGATTACAAGCTCCTTCTCAATGACAGCTACGATAAAAGAGACTACTGCGTGCAGTACAGAGAGACTGATTTTAACTTTATCTCCCGCCTTCTGGAAGAAGAGGGCATATGTTACTTCTTTGAACACGACGAAGAAAAGCATACGCTGATTCTGGCTGATGCCTCTGATAAATTCAAGCCCTGTCCGAAACAGGAATCTGCACGGTATCAGATCAGCGCCGGCGGTTGGTTGGAGGAGGACGTGATAACGAGCCTGGAGAAAATGCAGGAGATCAGACCTGCCAAATATTCCATTAACGATTTTAATTTTGAGATACCAAGTACTGATATGAAGGTGGATGTCTCCACTAAACAGATGTTGGGTCCAGGAGAACGCGAGATATACGATTATCCAGGTCTTTACACAAAAAAAGCACAAGGAGAGCGTTTAACTACAATACGCATGG
>DAOUSD010000025.1 GCA_030627405.1 Deltaproteobacteria bacterium | reverse complement strand
TAGAAGAATCATGGCTATGGTTTTTCTCAAACCTGGAAGCTGCCAATGAAGAACTTGAAACACTGTTTTCAAAATCATTCAGGATCAGCCTTATCAGGCTATTTCCATACACTACTGCCGATCTTACGTCCGGCCTTTCAGATGCTGATCGAGATCTTTTATTACAACTTTCGCCCACAAAATTCACGGAGTAGCACATGCTTGATATAGCCGAATCTTACAATCGATATAAATTTTTAGGTTATGAATTTCTCACCTGGCTGTGGTTCGTCATGGAAAACCAGCGGGAGATACTGAAAGAATCAGACAAAGAACTTGTATCCCTTGATATTGGAAACCGTATTGTGCTTGAAAACAATAAAAACGATGAAACTGAAAGCATTACCATAAAAGGCGATAAGGCCGGTCTTGAAGAAGGAATCCTCTCCCTGCAAAAAGGAGCGGTTGTAACCGAACTCAATCTTGTTTACAAAGCAGGCAATAATGAATGGCGATTTAATATAAAAGGTGAGAGCCTCAATATATCAAGCCTCAAAACACCGGAAACAGGACCTGTTGAAACCAAAGAGGATATTGAAGCAGCTTTACTTGAAAAGGTTTTTCTTTATGAAAAGATTTTTGTTTTAATGAACAATCTTTATAAACAGTTTATAAGCCTGCGTATTACAGGCAGATGGGAAAAGGATGTTGTTCCAGGTATCAGAAAGTGGATAGCATCTTGAGACGTTCCAGCTTTATTTTACCCCATAACCAATCAAATCAAGAACTATCCATTTGAAGTTGGTATTCCAAAAGGCATGAAAGTTACGGGCGTCATTTTGTCCAATAAATTTATTTTTGAGCGAACCCTTAATCTTCTTTCTTACAGACCCCGCAGACATTGCATGATTTCATAGGGCATGGTGGAGTCTCTTTACCATCCAGGGCTTTTTTATATTCCTGTTTTAGAAAAGACTTTTTTACACCATGATCTATAAAGTCCCAGGGAAGCAATTCGTCCGGAGATCGTTCCCTCAGAGCGTAGAAATCAGGATTTATCGCTGTTTCCTTGAGCGTTTGCGCCCAGTTTCCATGGTTTTTATTAGCTAAAGTCAGAATTTCTGAAACCCTGCGGTCGCCGCGTGAAAATATAGCCTGGATATAAGCCCAGCGCGGGATATCCGCATGAACACGGACGTTTGCAACTCTTTTCAAACCATCCTTTATCATCTTTATTTTCTTTTTCAAAGTACGTTCATCATCCATTGCAACCCACTGAAAGGGAGTAAACGGCTTTGGGACAAAAGAATTAACGGTTACAGTTATTAACCCTATTCGCTTTTTAATCCTGCTTGATTCGAGGAATTGATGTTTTATTTTTTTGCACAGTTCTATGACAGCTTCTACATCATCCATTGTTTCTGTTGGAAGACCAATCATGAAATAGAGCTTTAAGTTTGGGATACCACCTGCCACAAGGGCCTCAGCGGCATTGAGTATTTCTTCTTCTGTAATGCCTTTGTTGATTACCTTGCGCATACGTTCAGATCCTGCATCAGGGGCAATTGTTGCGGTTTTGACTTTGCTTTGCCTCAGTAAAGATATAAGCTCAGGGCAAAGCGAGTCAGCTCTGAGAGAGCTAAACGATAGTCTAATGTTCTTATTATTAACATAATCGTAAAGTTCTTTTATGCTGGGAAAATCCGACACTGCGGCTCCTACAAGACCGATTTTATCGGTAAGCAAAACTCCCTGGTCCAAACATTTTGCAATAACCGGGAAAGACCTGAATCTCGGAGGCCTGTAAACATATCCGGCACTGCAGAAGCGGCAACCATGCGGACAGCCTCTGCCTGTTTCTATCAAAAATGTGTTATCAAAGGTAGTATGCGGAGTTATTATACTGCTGCAGGTTGACACTTGGGAAAGGTCTTTTAGATACGTCCGCCTGATATTGTCAGGAACATCAAGCAGCGGTTCAAAGGAGCGAATTGTTCCATCTTTATTATAGGTTGTTTCGTAAAATGCAGGCACGTAAGTACCGGGTACTTTGCGCGCTATATCTTTTAAAAGGGATTTTCTGCTTATATTATTATCAAGGCTGTCAATAAATTGGGGAAGCATCAATTCCGCTTCCCCAATCAAAAAACAATCGATAAATGATGAAATAGGTTCCGGGTTTAAAAAGCAGGCAACTCCTCCAGCAACAACAAGAGGATGGGTTCTTCCTCTATCGCTTGAATGCAAGGGGATACCTGCTTTATCTAGAATTGTCAGAAGGTTGGGGTAGTCATTCTCAAAGGAAATTGAAAAAGCAATAATGTCAAAATCAGAAATCGGCCTCCCTGATTCTATAGTAGTTATTCCGGCCGCGGGCGAACTGGTTTCATCGGGCAGGAAAGATCTTTCACATGCAACATCCTCAATATTGTTTAATAAATGATATACTGTCTGAAAACCAAGACTGGACATCCCGACATGATATTTGTTGGGATATACAAGGGCTATTCGAATACATTCTCTACAATCTTTCCTGATTGTACCGATTTCCGATTCAGCATATCTTTTATTTGACTTGCCGGTTTTCGATACCATGTGTTCAACGCTGTGCTTCTAAAAAGTAACTACTCGGGTGGATAGACTGAAAACTGATGCGCTCTGACAACCTTCAGCCTTCAGCCTTCAGCCTTCAACCTTCAACCCCATATTCAGTCCGCCTTTCTTCTTAAAAAGGTAGGAATTTCAAGATCATTGTTGTCGATTACTAGTCCCTTGTATCCCCTGTAAGTAGCTCCGGTTGATTCACCTACCGCTTCGTTTCGACGGATAAAAGTCGGCTCATCAAAGTCAACTGCGTTCCTCATGTCATCAGGAGTAATATCTCTTATTTTTCCTCTGAGCTCATGATCCATGTGCTTATTTCTGCATTTTTTAGACATTGATGATTCATGCGCTGTACCTATCCCTGTTGCAATAACGGTGACTCTCATCTCATCACCAAGAGACTCATCAACTACAGTTCCCCAGATAATATCGGCATCCTCACCCACCTCTTCATATATTCTATCGGAAGCTTCCGTCATTTCCTCCATTGTTAATTCACTGGTACTTGTTAGGTTTATTAATACACCTTTTGCGCCGACAATGGAGATATCTTCAAGCAATGGATGGGATATAGCCTTTTCAGCAGCTTCTTTTGCCCGGTTAGCACCACTTGCTATACCTGTACCCATTATGGCCATACCTGCCCTTAACATTGTTGTTCTGACATCCGCAAAATCAAGATTGACCAGACCAGGCATCATAATAAGATCAGTAATTCCCTTGACGGAATGAAGAAGAATTTCATCTGCTTTCTTAAACATATCGACCATCCTTGCATTTTTGGAAGCAATCCCTCTTAATCTGTCGTTTGGTATTATAATTACTGTGTCGGCAACCTCTTTTAATGCAGCAATGCCTTCTTCCGCCTGTTTTGTCCTTTTCTTCCCTTCAAATGAAAAAGGCTTTGTCACTACTGCAACTGTCAGCGCTTCAATTTCTTTACAAATTTCCGCTATAACCGGGGCAGCTCCCGTGCCGGAACCACCGCCGAATCCAGCGGTAATAAAAACCATGTGGCTGTCTTCAAGAGCGCTTTTTATTGCTTCCCTGCTTTCAAGTGCGGCTTCTCTCCCGACTTGAGGATCAGCACCAGCGCCAAGTCCTTCTGTAAGCCTTTCTCCAATCTGCAGCTTGAGCTGTGCCTTTGAATTTTCAAGTGCCTGAGCATCCGTGTTTGCCGCAATAAACTTAACTCCCTGCAGATTGGATTCAATCATATTGTTTATTGCATTTCCGCCCGCACCACCTACCCCAATAACCTTGATCTTTGCAGATTTATTATTATCTACATAACTAAACATAGCCACCCCTCCTCTTACACCTGAATTGAGCGATTTTTTCGCAAAAAATTACTCAACTCAGGTTACAAATAATAATTAATTTGACAGGTTGATTCCCATCCTAATCGACAAATCAAATTACATCCTTAAACCATTTCTTCATCCTTGTTATTAAACAGTTGAAAATGTTTTTGTCGCGAATCCTGAATTTCTTCTTGGCAGTCTGGTTTTTGGCACCGTATATAACCAGCCCAACGCCTGTAGCATACATGGGGTTGTTTACGACATCGACCAGACCACTGATTCCCATAGGCTTACCTAACCGGGTTGGAAAATTGAAAACTGATTCTGCGACTTCAGTTGCATCCCTCAAAAGCGCTGATCCGCCCGTCAAAACAATGCCTGACGAAATTGATTTCTCCATTTCCGCTCTATAAATTTCTCTATTTATCAGTGTGAAGATTTCCTCCATACGGGGTTCCAAAATTTCACCAAGAATTTGTCTGGAAAGTTTTCTGGGCTTTCGCCCCCCCATACCAGGTACCTCGATAGTTTCTTCGCTGCTGATATTTTTTGCAACGCAAGTTCCATACATTTTCTTTATCTTCTCCGCTTCTCTCAGCGGTGCGTGCAGTCCAATTGCCAGGTCATTTGTCAGGTTGTTGCCCCCTAATCCAAGCACGAATGTATGCCTGATATTTTTGTTGCAAAATATAGCCAGATCGCTTGTCCCTCCACCGAGGTCAATCAAACACGTACCCAACTGCTTTTCTTCTTCGGTCAGCACAGCTTCGCCGGAAGCAAGAGATTCCAGAACAATATCACAGACATCAAGACCAGAACGGTTTGCACACTTGACAATGTTGTGAGCCGACGTTACAGCTCCGGTCACAATATGAATTTTCGCCTCCAGCCTTACCCCTGCCATACCAACAGGATTTTGAATACCTGCCTCATCATCAACAATGAATTCCTGGGGAATCACATGTATTACTTCCCTGTCCATTGGGATTGCTACAGCTTTTGCGGCATCAATTACTCTCTCAACATCAAGCTCAGTTATTTCAGAACTTTTTACCGCTACAATTCCGCGGCTGTTGAAGCCGGTTATATGCCCTCCTGCAATTCCAGCATAAACCGATGAGATTTCGCAGCCGGCCATAAGCTCCGCTTCCTCAACCGCTTTTTTTATAGATTCTACGGTTGATTCAATATTCACTACTACTCCCTTGCGAAGCCCGATTGAAGGGTAGGTGCCTATACCGACTATATTGATTCCAGCGCCGGATATTTCACCAACAACAGCGCAGATTTTGGTGGTTCCAATATCAAGGCCTACAACGATTTCTTCCTTTCCCTGCATGTTAAACCTCCTTATGATCCCCGGCAGATGATTCATCCTTCACAAGATTTACAACAATACGATCCAGGTGATTCAAATCGATAGAATTGAAATCCGGAAAACATTTCTTTTTCTTCAGGTAAAAAAGCACGCTTTCAAGTCTTTCATACTTGTCTGGATAATCATGATAGCCCAGTTTTATTACTCTTGCTCGATCAAATGCATAGAGGGTAAGACCTATTTGTCTGTCCACCCTGATTTTTCTTATTCTCCTGTTTGGAAGAATGCTATCAGATTCCAGGCCAAGACGTAAAACTTCCATTACTGCATTAAAAGATGTGCTGCGCGGCTCACCGGAAACATTCAGATCTGAAAATTGAAGTCCGCTGACAATTGGTAAAACATCACGATCCGATGCAGTCCATTCTTTAAATACTTCTCCATTAACGTTTATCAGGAACCTGCGGCCAAGATCTAAAATGGCAAGCGGTTCATGCTCCTTAATTACAATAGTTATTATGTCCGGCAGTTCTCTTCTGACTTCAGTCTCGGCTATCCACGAATGCGCCAGCAATCTGTTTCTTATTATTGAAAGATTTACGGAAAGAATATTTGTTCCTTTATTTATATTTGCCTGTTCAAGGATATGCTGTTTTGAAAGTCGATGCGCTCCTTTAATGACTATGTTATCAGCCTTGAAATAGTCACATTGTGTAATGAAGTCGTAAGCCAGAATAAAAACAAAGCTCATTACAGTTAAAATGCCGACAGCAGCCAATATTTCGAAACAGAAAACAAAGCGCTGTAATATTTTGACGCGTTTTTTGGTTGATGCGCCCTTGTAATAGTTTTTTCTTATCTGATTATTGCCCAACAATTTTTACCTCCGGCTCCAGGTTAATGTTGAACTTTTTTGACACCGTTACCCGAACAAGCTCTATAAGAGCCAGTATGTCGGAGGCAGATGCTTTGTTTCTGTTAATAATAAAATTGGCATGTTTTAATGAAATTTCTGCTCCACCTATTGACTTGCCTTTAAGTCCGGCCAGATCAATAAGGTCTCCCGCTGTTTTACCGGACAAAGGGTTTTTAAAAAAACATCCTGCGCTATGCAGGCCCGCCGGCTGTCTTTCTTTTCTTTCTTTCAGAATTTTCTCAGCATCTTTTTGAAGTTTCCATGGGTCTGAAGGACGCAGGCAAAAGCATGCCCCTAATATAATGGGCTGCCCTTGATTACCTTCTTTTACTTCATCTTTCAGAGACAGTTTTCTGTATTCAAAGTCCAAATTTTCTCTCATGATTATTTTAGTATGCCCGTCAGGCAGCAAAATCTTTATGGAATCAAGAACGCCTTTTATTGATCCATGGGCAGTTCCGGCATTCATCATTATGCCTCCACCCACCGTACCGGGAATACCAACGGCAAAATTCATCCCTTTGAGGCCATTCTTAACAGCAAAAGAGCAAAGAGCCTGCATCCTTGCCCCAGCCGGAGCAGTAACAATGATACCATTTCTTTCCATATCTCTTCCGGTAATGGTCATTAGACATTTTGTAAGTACAATTACAATTCCGCGTATGCCGCTGTCTTTTACAAGAAGATTCGTCCCGTCTCCGATAACAAGAAAAGGAATATCCTTCTGCCGGCACCACCTGATAAGATCCACAAGTTCTTCGGGCTTTTCAGGCATGACAAAAGCGTCGGCCGCACCCCCCACCCGTAAAGATGTATGCTTCGACATAGATTCATCAAATCTGACGCTGTTTTTAAACCGGCTTTCAAGCCATATTTTTGAATCAGAATCAAGTACCATAAAAATATCTACTTGTTTTCGCCTAAATTGAAGGATTTTTAAACTTGTAACATCTTATGAAACAAACCGGCCGAGCCTAATCTTCTCTTCAGATAATATATCAAGAACCTCTTCCCCGACTTTCCATACATCTCCTGCACCTAAAGTCAGCAGTATATCTCGCTCTTCTAATATTTCATTCAAATGTAAAACAGCCTCTTTGAAACTTTCTTTGAACACAGCTTTTTTATGGCCGTGCGTCCTGATGCCCTCACAGAGGGCACCGCCATCTATTCCCTCTATCTTTTCTTCGCCCGCAGGATAAATTGGAAGAACTACAAGCAGATCCGACTGGTAGAATGAGCGCGTAAACTCATTAAAGAGCGCTTTTGTTCTGGTATAGCGGTGTGGCTGAAAAACTGCGACTATACGCCTGTCCGGCCAGCTTTCTCTTACAGCTCTCAGAGTAGTTTTAATCTCTGTTGGATGATGTCCGTAATCGTCAATAACTGTGATGCCCCTTTTTTCTCCTTTGACCTCAAGCCTTCGCTGAACACCTTCAAGAGTTTCCAGGGCGTTCTTGATAATATCAAAGGGAATATCCAGCTCAATTCCAACAGCAATGCTTGCCAAAGAGTTATAGACATTGTGGGTACCGGGAAGATTTAAAGTTATGTTTCCAAGCATATCGCCCATATGATAGATATCAAACCTGCTTTTCTGATCGCTGAACACAATGTCTCTTGCATAAAAGTCAGCCTGGGTGCTCATCCCATAGGTAGTAAAGCGTTTCTTAATCTTAGGAATAAGCTCCTGTATCGGCTCATTATCAAGGCAAAGCACGGCAAGACCATAGAAAGGTATCCTGTCGATGAAACTTAAGAAGACTTTTTTTATGGAAGTTAAGTCTTTATAAAAATCGAGATGCTCTCTGTCTATATTGGTTACTACCGCTATAGTAGGCGACATTTTAAGGAAAGACCCATCACTTTCATCAGCTTCGGCTACTATAAAGTCACCTCTGCCAAGCAGCGCATTTGAGTCTATGCCTTTAAGTTTACCGCCGATAACCACTGTAGGATCAAGCCCTCCCTTACTCAGTACCGAAGCAATTATTGAAGTTGTTGATGTTTTTCCATGCGCACCGGCCACAGCCACGCTGTACTTTAACCGCATAAGTTCGGCCAGCATTTCCGCTCTTGGTATTAGAGGAATTGAGGCTTTTTTTGCAGCAACAACCTCCGGATTATCCGCTCCGATTGCAGATGATGTCACAACAACATCGGCTCCGCTAAGCTGCTCAGCGGAATGCCCCTCAAATATTATACCGCCGAGCTTTTTTAAGCGCCTCGTAATGTCTGATGACTTTATATCAGAACCAGATACCTTATAGCCGAGATTAAGAAGGAGCTCAGCGATGCCGCTCATTCCTATTCCTCCTATTCCTACAAAGTGTATGTGGTATTTTTTAAGATACATAATCTATAACTACTCAGGTTCACGGTTCACGGTTCACGGTTCATGGTTTAGGGAAAACTGTAATTCAGAGAGTTATCGTTCAAGCAATAGTTACTATAATTCTCTTAAAATCCCTAAATCCCTATAATCCTGTAACAATCATTAACAATGGCCTTTGCTGCATCCGGCCTGCCAAGTTTTTTTGCCTTTAAGGCCATATTATTAAGTGCCCTGTGGTTTGATGCATAGTGCTCAATTTTCCTCGCAAGTGACCTGCCGCTGAGTTCCTTTTGAAGAATTATTTCCGCGGCGCCTGCATCAGACAATATTTTTGCATTTAAAACCTGATGGTTGTCTGCCGCAAAAGGGTATGGTATTAACAGCGCACCTTTGCCGATAGTTGTTAATTCAGCAATGGTAGTAGCACCCGCTCTGCATATAATTAGATCGGCGTTTCTATATTGCAGCCCCATATCATTGAAAAATGATTTAACAGTGCCGGTAATACCCTGTCCTCTGTAAGCGTTCTTTACCTCTTCTTCATCAGCGGCCCCTGTTTGATGTATGAAAAAAAAACCATCCTTATCTTTTAAGAATTTCAGAGCATCCACTACAGTCATATTGATGATGTGAGCCCCCTGGCTGCCTCCAATTACGAAAACTGTAAAAGGCTTGCCTTGAACGGAACCGGAAATTTCGGATTGTTCCATTGCAAAACAAAGAATTTCGTTCCTTACAGGATTGCCTGTAAAACAAACCTTCTTTGGATCAAAATCAGCCTGAGTATCTTTAAAAGAAACATAAATACGATCAGCCAGATAAGACAAAATACGGTTTGTAATGCCCGGCAATATGTTCTGTTCATGCAGAACAATTTTAATTCCCATAAGCCATGCCCCAAGCACCGCAGGCCCGGCGGAATAGCTTCCAACTCCAACAATTAGATTCGGTCTGAAGTCTTTCAGGATAAGCATGGACTCAAATAATCCCTTTGGTATTTTCGAAACAGATATGATCTGATTAACTATCCCCCGACCTTTTATTCCTTCCACTGTTATGGTTTTAAGTAAAAATTTTTTTTCTTTTAAAACAGACACTTCAAATGGCTTGCCCGTACTTATAAAAATGACTCTATTCTCAGGGTTACGCTTAATAAAAGCCTCGGCAATGGCTATTCCGGGGAATAGATGCCCGCCTGTGCCGCCACCCGCAATTACAATGTGCTTTGCATTGCTATTCGCTTTATGCGCTTTTTTTCCCGACTCGCCTGGTTTTAAGCGCATTGGCAGATGCTCCTATATTCATCAATACTCCTATTGATGCCATATTGATTAAAAGAGAAGTCCCCCCATAACTCAAGAATGGCAGGGTAAGCCCCTTGGTTGGTAAAAGGCCCAGGGCAACTCCCATATTAATGCAAACCTGAAGCCCAATTGCGATTGTCAAACCAATAGCCATAAATGATCCAAAAGGCTCATCAGCATTTATTGCTATGCTGATTCCCCTCCACAGGATCACAGAATAGAGCAATAGAATTACAAGGACACCAAAAAGCCCAAGCTCCTCGCCGATAACTGAAAAAATAAAATCAGTATGTGGTTCGGGAAGGTAGAAAAGCTTCTGATAACCTTTTCCTATTCCTGTTCCCCATATGCCCCCGGTACCGAAAGCCATAAAGGAATGTATCATCTGGTATCCTTCATCTGCCGGATATTGCCATGGATCCCAGAAACTCATAATTCGTTTAAACCTGTAAGGGGCGTTAATCATAAATAAATATAAAGCGGGCAGAAAAATCAGCAGCGGTGTTAAAAGATGCAAGATTCGAACACCTCCGATAAAAAGCATAATCCATGTAATTGCCCCAAAAATAATTACCGAACCAAAATCCGGTTGCAGAAATATCAGTATTGCGAATATGCCGAGAACTAAGACATGGGGCAGGAAACCAATTGAAAAATCTTTAAGTTTATCCAGTTTTTTACTCATGGAGTACGCCAGGTATAACACAAGAGAAAAACGCGCAAACTCAGATGGCTGGAATGTAAAAAAACCCAGCCGTAACCACCGTGTGGAGCCCCCGGCAGTTATACCCAGTCCGGAAAACTTAACAGCAATCAGCAATAGAAACGCTAAAAATAAAAACGGATATGCCAAAGAACGAAAAAGTTTTAACGGAATATGCCTGCAACTAACCAGAACAAGAATTCCTAATAGTGAAAAAAACGTCTGTTTCTTAAAAAAATAGTAGTCAATTCCAAATTCTTTAAGCGACAGGGCTGAACTTGAGCTGTAAACCATTACAATTCCTATCCCAACCAGAAAAAGGACAGGGAAAAGAAGTTTGATATCGTATTCTGATTGCGAATTGTTTTTAGGCGGTTGTTTTGGCATAATAAATAAGTAAGGGTTTACGCTTCACGCTTCACGGTTGCTCAAAACATAGAATCAGTAACTGACAACTGTTAACCATGAACTGTTCCAAGCTTTGCAACGGCTCTGCAAAAATCTTCTCCCCTTTGCGTATAGCTGTTATACATGTCAAAGCTGGCGCAGGCCGGCGACAAGAGTACAATATTGCCCGGTTTTGCAGCATTATATGCCTTAAAAACTGCGTCCTCCATGGTAGTCGCAGTCTCAACAGGCTTAATATCCCCAAGTTCAGCCTTAATATCCTCTTTTGCTTCTCCAATAACTATCAGCTTTTTTGTGTGCCTATCTATCAAATCTCTCAGGGTATGAAATTTACTTCCCTTCTTTCGCCCGCCCATAATCAGGACTACGGGTCTTTCAAAAGTTTCAAGCGCTTTTGCCACTGAATCAACATTTGTAGCCTTTGAATCGTCGAAAAAGTCGACACCATTCAGAGTATCAATATATTCAAGCCTGTGGGAAAGCCCTTTAAATTTTCTCAATGCCGTTCGCACCCCTTCAAAAGTCCCTCCGGCAGCCAGTGCCGCAAGACTTGCCGCTGCAGCATTCTCCATGTTGTGTTTGCCCGGCAGTTTAAAGTCTGCAAGGAGCCGGGACATGTTTTCCTGAGAAATTATGCTTTCATCGCTTATTGCCACGCCTTTTTTTTCTTTTGAACTGAAAAAAACTTTTCTGCTCAGGATATCTCTGCTCAAAGAACGCACAACAGGATCGGAACCATTTAAAACCGCTGTATCGTTATATTGCTGGTTTTTAAAAATTCGGGC
>DAOUSD010000178.1 GCA_030627405.1 Deltaproteobacteria bacterium | reverse complement strand
CCTGTTATATCGGATTGGTTACAAAAAACACATTTATGGGGACACCCTATATTGGGCAAAAAAACCGGAATAATAAAAGGTTTCTCGCAACCACTCAGGTTGTAAGGTTCACGGTTCACGGTTGGTTACTTTGCGCTTTCCATATATCTCTCAGGTCTCGCATATGGCAGGTAGACAAATCCACGAGGCCGCACGCGAGCTTCAGGCTGCATTTGCAGGGTGCAGACTCCTTACTCCTTACAGCCTAACTTATCTTTCAGAATTTCAAGAGCCTTCCTGGCGGCATCCTGCTCCGCCATCTTTTTGCTCTTGCCGGTTCCTTCCGTTCTTACTTCGCGCACATCCAGTAGGACATTGAAAGTCTTGTCGTGATCCGGACCGCTTTCCTGAAGCACTCTGTATTGAGGTATTATCTTATAATTTTCCTGAACAAGTTCCTGAATTCGGCTCTTATAATCGTGATTGTCCAGCGAGGCACCAATAGAATTAAACAAATCAGAAAAATGGTTTTCAATTATCTTAAATACTTCATCAAAACCGCCATCAATATATACAGCGGCTATTACAGCCTCAAAAGTATCAGCCAATATAGAATTCTTTTCGCAACCGTTTGTTTGAATTTCCCCCCTGCCGAGCCTTAAAAAAGAACCCAAATCAATTGCGCGGGCTATGGTTGCGAGCTGAGACTCATTAACAAGGCCTGCACGCATTCTTGAAAGATCACCCTCATTTAAGTCGGGATAACGCTGCATAAGAATATGCCCTACAACAAGGTTTAATACAGCGTCTCCAAGAAACTCAAAACACTCATTATCCTTTATGTTTGCATCATCTTGCTCATTAACAAAGGAACTGTGGCTGAGAGCCTCTTCAAGGATAGTTATCTTATTAAATTTATACAGAATTTTTTGTTCAAATTCAGAAAGATTCATTTGTTTCATATTTGATTTATCTGTTTTCCATCAACCTTTCATATAATATGTAAGGTACACAAAAATCTCCCCTCCCTGATCCCATTTTGATTTCCGGCTTCAAAGAACCGTGGAAGTCAGTACCGCCAGTCATCAATAATCCGTGGCGATTTGCAATATCCTCTAACTTTGAAATATTATCCTGACTGTGTTCAGGATAATAAACTTCAATTCCCTTTAGACCCATTGCTTTTAAAGTTATAACAAGCTCCTCTATATCTCCAATATTCCTTGGATTAAGAAGAAAAGGATGCGCTATAACAGGGATACCTCCTGCGCCGAGGATAACTTCAATTGCCATGGAGCAGTCAAGGCGATATTTATCAACATATGCCGGCTTGCCTTTCCCAAGGTATTTATCAAATGCCTCTTGAATTGATTCAACATAACCTTTTTTTACCATAAGCCTTGCAATGTGCGGTCTCCCCAGTTGAGCACCGCCAACCTCATTTGACAATTCATCCATTGAAATAGCAACCCCCATACTGTTAAGACGATCAATAATTCCAGGATTTCGGTTTTTTCGGGCTCCTTGAAGTGCGGCAAGAGTCTTATTCAAGAGAGGATTATCAATTTTGATAGAATATCCCAGTATGTGTAAACTTCCTGAATATGAAAAAGATGGGGGCGGAGATGCACTTATTTCAACACCGGTTAAAAATTTTAATGGCGGAGAAACGCCAATGCCAAGCGCCTCTTTAGAACCATTTATGGTATCATGATCTGTAATCGCTATTGCAGCTAAATTAAGATCCTGGGCTAAGGCAAGGATTTCGGCTGGAGAAAAAGTTCCGTCAGATGCAGTCGAGTGGATGTGAAGATCAATACATGCATTATTGTTACAATCCAAGAGCTTTTTCTAAGGCCTCCTCTTTTGTTTTACATTCTATGCATTGGGTAGTAACCGGCCTGGCTTTAAGCCTCTTAATAGAAATATCTTCACCGCATTTATCACAAACACCAAACGTACCGTTTTCAATGCGTTCAAGGGCTTTCTTAATCTTCTTTATAAGCTTGCTTTCTCTATCCCTGATTCTAAGCATAAAATTGCGGTCCGATTCAAGTGAAGCGCGATCTGTTGGATCAGGAAAATTTTCTTTTGGAGCAGTCATTCCTGAAACCGTATCATCCGCCTTACTCAAAAGCTCTTCCAAACTATTGGTCAATAGCTCTCTAAAATATTCAACATCTTTCTTTTTCATGATAAACCCTTGAAAATAAAAAATTTAATTAAGAATTCAAAAAAAAGATATGGTTATCATAATTAAATTTTAAAGTAAAGATTAAAGTTTTATGAATATTTTTAAAACCGTCAAGTTTCTTTAAGAAACCTTTCCATATTCTTTAAACTGTTGATATTATAAATACGGCAAGGATAATCATCGGGAAGAATCTTTTTCAATAAACCTGTAAGCACTCTTCCCGGACCGACCTCAGCAAATATTTCCACTTTTTCATCGATCAGTCTTTGCATCGAGTCATACCACCTGACAGGGCTGCATAACTGCCTTGCCATAATAGTCTTAATCTCATCAGGATTTCCCCCAAAATCGGCAGTAATATTATGGATAATTGCTCTTTCCGGCGTGTTAAAAGGAATAGTATCAAGAAAATCCCTAAACTCATCCTCCGCCCCTTTTATAAATTCACTATGCCATGCTCCGCTGACTTTTAAAGGTACTGCTCTTGCCCCCTGTAAAACCGCAAGAGACGAAACTTTTTCAACCTGCTCCGGGGCACCGGTTATAACGATCTGATACTCAGTATTATGATTTGCAACTGCTACAACGCCGTCACCTTGAACTTCATCAACAAGTCCCTGAACTTTATCAATGGCAAGTCCAATAATTGCATGCATAGCACCGTCATGCTTTGTCGATTCCCTGTGCATCAGCTCGCCTCTTTTAAATACAAGCCTTAATGTATCCTCTTTTGAAATAACTCCTGATGCACTTAATGCGCTATATTCGCCGAGGCTGTGTCCTGCTGAAATATCCGCCCCTCTGCCTTCTTTTTCTAAAACTGCAAGACATGCAAGATTTACAGCAGTTATTGCGGGCTGAAGATTAACCGTCATAGTAAGATCTTCCATGGGGCCTTTGAAGCAGAGTCTCGGCAAGTTTATTTTGGTAATTTCCTCCGCCATATCAAATAGTTCTCTTATAAAGTCAAATTCCTGATAAAAATCAAGACCCATACCAACTGACTGTGAACCCTGTCCGGGAAAAAGAAATGCTGTTTTTTTCAAATTAATCCTCCATACCTTGATTGATCTTTTAGCTTTTAGCAGTTAGCTGTTAGCACAATAATTTCAATATATTGCTAAAGATCAACATTGCACCCAATGTGTAAAAATCGAATCGCTGGTAAACACCCAAAATAATAAGAGCTAATTGCTAAGAGCTAATCGCTAATCTTAGGTATCAGTCATCTATTTTAAAAAGTTTCCGGGTTAGATCAATATAAGCAAACCTGTTTTCATAGCATCCATTGCTTTTTAAAAAAAGAGTCGGATTATGCAAAATTTTATTTATAAGTGAATTTGTCATTCTGTGAATTGCCTGGCGGTCATTATCTGAGAGGTTATTTAAGGACTGCAAGGTCTTCTTAACCTCAGTCCTCGCAATGGTATCTATCTTATTCCTCAAGGCAACTATTGTAGGCACTACTTCAAGGCTCTCATACCAATGCTGAAAATTAATTACAGCCTCATCAACGATCCTCTCCCCTTTAATGGATTCTTTATTTCTATCCTTTATATTTTCATCAATAACTCCTTTTAAATCGTCTATGTCGTAAACATATGCATTGTTAAGCCGGTTTATACCAGGATCAATATCGCGAGGAACCGCAATGTCTATAAAGAAAATGGATCTGTTACGCCTGCTACGCATAACTCCCTTAACCTGATCGCGCACAATAACGAAATTGGGTGAACCGGTCGAGCTGATTATTATATCCACAACCTTTAAATAATCCGGAATTTCTTCAATACGTATAGCCCTGCCTTTGAATCTATTGGATAATTCAACGCCCCTTTCAAAGGTCCTGTTTGCAACAAAAATTTCTCCCGTCCTGTTCTTGATAAGGTGTTCCACTGCAAGTTCCGCCATTTCGCCGGCACCAACCAGAAGCACCTTTTTCCCTTCAAGATCGCCGAATATTTTCCGCGCAAGCTCAATTGCAGCATAACTTATTGATACAGCATGATCTCCGATACCTGTTTCACTTCTGACACGTTTCGCAATAAAAAAGGTTTTATGCAATAACCTGTTCAAAATAACACCGGATGTCTTTTTTTGGATGGCTGTCAGGTATGCATCTTTAATCTGTCCAAGAATCTGCGGTTCTCCAACCATCATTGAATCGAGGCTTGATGCAACCCTGAAAATATGGCGGATAGCCTCCTCTCCATCATGCATATAAAGAGCTTCTGCAAATTTAGATGTCGGTATTTTTTTGAATTCGGAAATATAAGTTTTTGCGGAATTAACAGCGTTGATGGTGTTTGAAGTAGTCAGCAGCACCTCAACACGATTACAGGTTGAAATCAGCATTACTTCGTTAATATCCGGACACTTTTGCAAACCCTCCAAAACAGCGACAGCTTCCTCTTTGGAAAAAGCGAGAAGCTCCCTCAATTCTACCGATGCTGTTTTATGATTTAATCCTAATAAAACTATATTGAGCATTTTTTTAATTATAAAATTTTAGATTTTTAGTAATAGCTCAGCCACAAAGGCACTTAGGTAAAACTTTAGTTTTATGAAACAAACCGAAAGAAAGAACCCTTACTATTCTTTTCATTCATGGCAAGTTCTTTCTTTACGATATCTAATGCCTGAGTTTTTCATGGTTTGAATGTATTATACCTGAAGCGGATAAAGCTAAAGTATTATGAGTTTATAAATTTCTGCTTGAAAGTTTACAATCTGGTAAATTCTCCATGATGTCCTTT
>DAOUSD010000027.1 GCA_030627405.1 Deltaproteobacteria bacterium | reverse complement strand
TCTCCATAAATACTGGCAGCAATTTCGTCGTATGGAAGGATTTCAAGTGGAGCAAGAAACTCTTCGATGCGCTGTTTATTTAACCTGCGATTTTTGCTTTTACTAACTCCATACTGCAACTCTGAAACTGTGATTGTTGACACACCGATTTCGCCCACCTCAAACAGCTTAAACTTATGAATGATCCCTATCGGGCGTTTATTCATTATGTAAATACAGATATTGGTATCAATTAAATATTTAATCAAGGCTCTCTCTCTTTTGTTGTAACTCCGGCTGATTTCTTTCAGTCATAAATGGTTCTTCATATTTCATTAAATTTCTTTCCCAAAGATCCCAAATAGATTGATCTTTAGAAATTAATAATACCCCTCCAGCCACTTTTTTTATATAGACTTCATTTCCCTCAAATCGATAGATTTTGGGTAAGCGAACTGCTTGACTTCGCCCATTTATAAATAATTTGGCAGTTTTCATGATCGCCTCCTTTTGATTATTAGTTTATATTTAAAAGTATATACTATTTGCAGGAGGTGTCAAGGTATATATTATGGGCGGAATCGTGAGGTTCTGTCTGAAGAAAGGTGGAGTGCAAAGATACCACATGTTAAAAATACTACCAATTCGGATTTTTCAAATACTGGACTGAAAATCCGCGTGTCGGCAGTTCGATTTTGTCCCTCGGCACTTCTTTAGCTAACTTCCTTGGTATAGAGACCTTTGAAAAATGTTCAATTTTGTTCAAGTTCAAGGAAGGCGAAAATTTTAAATGCAGGAATACATTGAGTATTTCGAGGCTTAAATTTTGAGCATGACGCTGACACGAAGTGAAGCTTTAGCGCTATTTGGGCAAAAGGGGGCGTTTTGCAAAGGTCTCATAGGGTTAGTCGCAGTTCGGCTAACCCTTTTTTAGTTTAGCCGCATATAAGGTTCAAGCCTTCATCTTAATGCACTAAATAAGCTAAGGGGTCAAGTCTACGTAAGCTAAGGGGTCAAGTCTACGTTTGACCCATGAGCTAAGGGGTCGGCTCACATGGGTCAAGTCTACGTTTGACCCATGAGCAATCTATTTTCTCTTATTTCAATACTTTTTCTTATTTTTTATCTTTATTCTTAAACTTCCATGCCCGCTTGAATCTTGACTAATTAACAACAAGGGTCAAACGTAGACTTGACCCCATTCAGTTCCTTAATTGTTTTCCCTCGTGATCGTTTCCGCCGAAGAGGCTATGCCCAAAATAGCTATTCTCCGCGTGTAATCTCTTCCGCTAATAATTCAGCTTGTTTCAAAACGGTTTCAGTTGCCAGTTTCTGCATGTCCGGTGGATAGCCATACTGCCGCAGAGTTCTTTTTACAATGACCTTTAATTTCGCCTTTACGCTTTCCTTGATTGTCCAGTCGATGGAAGCATTGGCCTTTACTTTTTCAAATAACACAACTGCCAATTCCCTCAGTTTGTCTTTTCCCATTAACTCACGAGTACTGTCGTTATTGGCAATGGCCGTATAAAAAGCATATTCAAAATCAGACAGCCCCATTTCCTGAGGCTCTTTGTCCATCTTCTGAATTTCTTTGCTCAATTCAATTAATTCTTCAATGACTTCTGCCGCTGTTAAAATCTTGTTGTGATATTTCTTAATGGAATTTTCCAGCATTTCCATGAGGGATTTGCTTTGTATCAGGTTCTTTTTGGTTCTCGTTTTTATTTCGTCATTCAGCAGTTTTTTCAAAACTTCCAGGGCAATGTTTTTATGCTCCATATTTTTTACTTCCAGAAGGAACTCTTCTGAAAGTATGGAAATATCGGGTTTTTTGATACCGGCAGCATCAAAGACATCGATGACCTTCTCGGTTACCAATGCCTTATCAATGACCTGCCTAATCGCTGTTTCCATTTCCTCATCTGTTTTGCCGGTACCCGTGACGTCAAATTTCGCCAATCGTGCTTTTACAGCCTGAAAGAATGAAACTTCATCTTTAACATCCATTGCCTGTTCGTGGGGGATGGCAATGGAAAAAGCCCGGGACAGGGCGGCTACTTCATTGATGTATCGCTTTCTCCCGTTTTCCAAGCCAAGAATGTGTTCTTCTGCGGCAAGAATAAGAGAAAGCTTTTTTCTTGTGTCCGCTTCAAAATAATCTTCATAGGCAAACTTATGAAACATCTGGGAAACGACTTCCAGTTTCTCCAGCATCATTTGCACCGCTTTTTCCTGTGCGATCGCAGGGTCGCCTTTGCCGCCGCTGTCCGAATAAAACGACAATGCTTTTTTAAGGTCTGACGCAATTCCCAGATAATCAACCACAAGACCGCCTGGTTTATCCTTATAGACACGATTCACCCGTGCAATGGCCTGCATCAGGTTATGGCCTTTCATGGGTTTGTCTATGTAAAGGGTGTGCAAGCAAGGGACATCAAAACCGGTCAGCCACATATCCCGGACAATGACCAGTTTAAGTTCATCTTCCGGATCTTTCATCCTGTCGGCTAATGCTCTGCGCTGCTCTTTGGTGGTGTGATGTCTGGAAATTTCAGGGCCGTCAGAGGATGCAGATGTCATCACCACCTTAATGACACCTTTTTTCAGATCATCATTGTGCCATTGCGGTTTGATGTTGATGATTTCCTTGTATAAATCGGCGGCGATCCTGCGGGACATGGCAACTATCATGGCCTTGCCTTCAAAAACTTCCTGACGCTGCTCAAAATGATTAATAATATCCTGAGCAACCTGTTTTATCCGGCCTTCACTGCCAATGAGCGCTTCCAGTTGTGTCCATTTTGCCTTGGCTTTTTGAGTCACGGTAAGTTCGCCCACTTCCAATTCATCATCCAAATCGGCAACAAGTTTTCTGCCCTCTTCACTGAGGTTAATTTTCGCCAGTCTGCTTTCGTAAAAAATTCTGACCGTTGCACCATCATCAACCGCTTGCAGGATATCGTAAATATCAACATAGTTGCCAAATACAGCCGGGGTGTTGACATCGGTGCTTTCAATGGGCGTTCCGGTAAAGCCAAGATACGTCGCATTCGGCAGTGCATCACGCAGATACTTGGCAAATCCATACACAATCTTTTTGCCGACAACATTGCCGTTTTCATCTTTGGCATCGATGGTCTTGGCTTTAAAACCATACTGGGTTCGGTGGGCTTCATCGGCAATGACAATGATGTTTCTTCTTTCCGAAAGGGTTTCATAAACATTGCCTTCATCGGGTTGGAATTTCTGGATGGTGGTAAACACCACACCGCCCGATGCGACTTTGAGCAGCTCCTTTAAGTGGCCTCTGTCTTCCGCCTGCACAGGTTCCTGCCTGAGCAGTTGCTTGGAAGCTGCAAAGGTATCAAAAAGCTGGTCGTCCAGATCGTTTCTGTCGGTAATGACCAGAACCGTGGGGTTATCCATTACCAGGACAATCTTTCCCGTATAAAAAACCATGGAAAGCGATTTGCCGCTTCCCTGGGTGTGCCATACCACGCCGCCTTTTCGATCTCCTGAAGGCTGTTTTTTTACACCCGGCAGACCATAACTTTCAGGGGCTTCCGTTAACATCGGCAGGGCTGACTTCTTGGCTTTGATTACGGAATAGCCCGATGCCCGCAAGGTCGATTCTACGGCCCGATTCACCGCATAGTATTGATGATAGGAGGCGAGTATCTTCACTGTCTGGATGGTGATAATCCCTGTTTCTTTAGGACAGGCACGGGGGCCTGCCCCTACGGATTTAGATTTTTCAAAGACAATGAAATGGCGGAGCAGATCCAGCAGGGTCTTCTTGTCCAGCATGCCCTTGATCAGTGTTTCCAGTTGTCCAATGAGCGGGGATGCTTCCACCTTGCCATCAGATGTTTTCCAAGCCATAAAGCGTGAGAATCCCGCAGAAATGGAACCGGCTTTTGCTTCAAGGCCATCTGAAATTATCATAAAACCGTTATAGGTAAACAGGCCGGGAATTGCCTGCTTGTAGGTCTGGAGCTGTTTGAATGCCGATCTTATAGTTGCGTTTTCATCAGCCGGATTTTTAAGTTCAACAACAACCAGAGGCAGACCATTCACGAAAAGAATTACATCCGGGCGTTTGTTGATATTGTTTTCAATAACGGTAAATTGGTTGGCAACCAGAAAATCGTTATTTTCCGGATTTTTGAAATCAATGAGCCAGACCAGATCACCCCGGTTGTAGCCGCCCTTCTGATAGCCGACTTTTATTCCTTCGGTCAGCATCCGGTGAAAGGTTTCATTGTTGGCAATGAGTTCAGGGGAGTTTAGCCTTTGAATCTGTTTGATAGCGTCTTCGCGGATATCTGCTGGAATAGACGGGTTGATCCTGCCGACGGCGGTTTGCAGTCGCTCCATGAGCAGCAAATCTTCAAAGCTCTCTCTTTCCGGTGTGTCGCTGTCCGGGGCAATGGAAGGAGCGTAAATATATTGGTAGCCCTGCGTTTCAAGGAGTTCTATGGCAAATTTTTCTATTTCGGATTCGGTGATCTTATTTGTTGTCATCTTTTATTCTCTTTAATGCGCGGCATTTATTTTTCAAAATGAACTACCGAGGAATCCTCGGCAGTATGTGCAAAAATTGCACATACTGAATCTTCCTGCAACTCGTTGGAAGAGAATATATTCTTAAGATGCTTGGTAACAGCACTTCGGGTAGTTTTTTGTTTTTAGTCATAGTCACATTTACCCCCTTTGATGCGCTGTATCTCTTTGTCAAAATCGGATATGAAGTCTCTATCTTGTGTTACACGATATTCTTCGTATTCCTGCCCGGCTTTTAATTTCGCTTCCAATGCGGAAACTTTGCCCTTATCTTGCAAGATCGGGTAGCTAGACAATTCCAAAAATTTGTGCAGAAATTCAATCCAGTCCGTCATTTTCATCAAAATCTGCCGTTGTGCCCTGTTTTCAGCCAAATCAAGATAGGCAGAGACGATCTGATTCAGTTCCTTGATGTGGGCTTCACTCAGGTAATTTTTGGCAAGGGCAACATCGGATTTTAAGATTTTGCCTTCCGGCGCATGTTTCCAGTTGGTCAAGCCCATGTAAATTTTAGTTGCATCTGCTGAATCATAAATAATTTCAGCGGCCGTTTTCCCGGTTATGGCCCAATGCAGCTTGTTTTGTACTGTGGCGAAAAACTCTTTTGTTATAGGCGCGTTTTTATCATAATCAGCGGAGAGGGTGTATATATCGGTAATTTTTTGGTAAAAGCGACGCTCACTGACCCGGATTTCCCGGATACGCTCCAATAGTTCGTCAAAATAATCTTTACCGAAAACCTGTTTGCCCTGTTTGAGCCGTTCATCATCCAGAACAAAGCCTTTGATGATGAATTCTTTCAGGGTTCTGGTGGCCCAGATGCGAAACTGCGTGGCCTGGTAAGAGTTGACGCGGTAGCCGACCGAAATGATGGCATCAAGATTGTAGAACTCCAAATCTCTTTCTACTTTCCTTGATCCTTCCGCTTGAACTGTTCGGAATTTCCGAACAGTTGAACCCATCGCCAATTCGCCTTCTGCATATATTTTCTTAAGATGCTCGCTGATCGTTGCTTTTGACTTTCCAAACAGAACACCGATAGCCTTTTGTGTCAGCCAAACCGTTTCGTCTTTAAGAAAGACTTCAACATTCACCTTCCCGTCGTTTCCGGTGTAGAGAAGGAAATTGGACTGCTTATCAGGGAGATTGTTTTTCATTGCACGATCCTTTCCGATGTGTCGCTGCCCGACTGTGCGTCGCACGCAGGCAGGTCCGGGGCTATGGAGGGAGCATAGATGTATTGGTAGCCCTGCTTTTCAAGGAGTTCAATGGCAAACTTTTCGATGGCGGACTCGGTGATCTTAGTCATTATTTTGTCCATTGCTTGACAACATCACTAAAGTTTACGTCCTTCCATTTTTCTTTCCAAATTTCGATATATTTAATATCATTTGAAGATGGCATATGGTCAGTACATTCTTCAATCTTAACAATTGAAGGCATAACTATTGAATCGCCTATAAGCAATGCTTCACCTGTTTTCAATGAAGGTAAAGTATCTGTTAAATTGCCTAGAGAATCAGGTAACAATCGTTTTACATAATTTTGGTCATCTGGATTTGTCAATCTCATTGAAATAAAATTATTACATTGCGAAAAAATAGTTTCTGAAATTTCCGAAGGTCTTTGACTTACAATACCAAGGGTGACTCCGTATTTTCTACCTTCCTTAGCAATTCTTTCAATTGCGATTTTTGAAGAACGATACTTTACCAAATCACTTTTAGGAACATATTTATGAGCTTCTTCATAAACAAGCAATAAAGGGGTTTCAGAATCTATTTCACCTGATAACAATCTTTTATAATAATATCCATATTCAAACAAAATCCTTGATATAAGTGAAACAGTAATACTCAATACTTCAAAGGGTATATCAGATAAATCGATAACAGTAATATTTGATTTTTCTTCAGTATACCCTATAAACTGTTTTAAAATGTCCTCGAGTTCTATTTCGTCACTGTGCTCAAATAAAAATTTCAATCTTGGATTGTTCCTTATTGTTTCTAAACGTAGGACAAATCTTTCAAAATCTCCTGAAAACGGCCCATTAACAAATTCAGAACCAAGTTTCTCAAATTTTAAATCTTCTTCAAAATACCTTGGTACTCGATTTTCAATTACTTCATCAGTTTTGGTAGTTGGATTTCTATTTTTCTTCTTATTTATTAATTCATTATTAATGTTTTTTATATACCTAATGACTTCATCAATATTGAATTTAAGAGGAGAATCGAAATAAATTTTATGTTGTGGAAATCCTTCATTTGATATTTTCTTATTTTCTGTGACTGCATATCGAAATTGTGAAACTTGGTTATGTGAATTGTCTTCTTTACTCTCTATGAACAAATCACCTAATTCATCACTATCAAATAACCAATAAGGGATTTTTATATTTGATGAATTTATATGATTTGCATCAGGGAATGCCTTGTTGTATTCTCCATGGATATCAAACAATACAATATGTGAATTATTTAAACCATCATATTGACCTGTTTTACTGCTGACAGCATTTTGTAATATTTTAGCTACAGTGTGTGATTTTCCTGAACCTGTTGAACCAACAATGGCGAAATGTTTATTAAAGAAACGATTTCCATTAACTGGTGTGTCAATTAAAACATTTTGTGCTAATGTAGAAAAACAAAAGCGTTCTCCTTCATTTAAGGCTTCATTAAATATTGCTTTTACGTCATCCTGTTTTGCAGGTAATACTTTCGTAGGTGGAATTGTTAATGAGTCTCCGCCACGGGAAAACTTTTTGTCCTCAATAACACCAAGTGGGTTTGCTTCTATAATATAGGTGCGTGCAGGTTCCTTATTTTCGTTAAATACTATTGAGTAACTTTCAATAATTGCGATTAATTTATGGTTCTCGTCATCAGAAATTTCCAAATACGACCCAACTTTCAACTTTTCAACTTGTTCGTCCGTTGAAACAAACTTGCTCAAGTCGTCAACAGATATTTTTACCTTATTAGGATATACGGCAATAACCTCTGCATTCATATTTTCATTTTCATCCGTCATAATAAATATCCTAATTTAATATTTGTTGTATTTCCGAAAGTTCACTAATTTCAATATTTACTGTATCAATATCAAATGATAGCTCTATTGGGGTAGTATGATAAAATTGATAGATCTTCTTTGTGCATCCCAAATCGCAACCAAGCATCGCTTTTAAATTATCTTCATTGTTAATGAACTTTATCGAAATTTCATTTTTAATGGTTGATTTCACTTTAAAGCCATTTATATGAAAATCAGAATCCATAAAGTCATAACCATCTTTGATTATATTGTTTTCAGAGATTAGCTCAGTTTTTAATCTTTTAAGATTATCTTTAGAAATGTTTATGAAATAGATATAAGGAGCTCCGGACTTAATCCCTCGAACAAGCTTTCTGTAAAATTTTTTCTTTATGTTAAGAACTGTTGTTTTGATAGCTGAAACATTTTCTGACCCACTTAACTCTACAACAAGAAAGCGTTCCCAATCATCTATATTTCGATAAGTAAAATAGCGTTTTTTTATTTCAGCAATGTATTGTTGTTTCCCTTTATAAATTCGATATGCAGAATCAAATATGGTTTTACGGGTTTCAGTGATTATTGCTAAAATCTCAGATTTAGTACACGTCCTGTTTTTTATATCCAAATTGTTTGTAACAATTTTTCTCAAATGGCTTGCAATGCTGCCATAATGAACTAAAGCTTCATCGAAATTAGAACAGTCCAAATTTGATTTTATTATTTTTACGGCTTGAATGAATTGTTCTTGAAATGACTTTGAAAAATGTAGTTCAAAATTTGAAAGAAAACCATCTTTTATAGGCTTGGTAAAATCATCCTTTTTATTCCCTAAAACTTTATCGATCTCACTACTTGTAAAATTTCTCTTTTCTTCTTTAACATTATTAAAATAGCAATACAGATAATATTTTTTTGTTGGAACTGCTTGATACTCATTTATAAGTTGAATAATAGGTTCTTTTATCTTTGCAGGAGTATATTTTTGTGTCTCTTTATACTTCACCTGCATTACAAAATCGTTTGTATTGATATCTTGAATTTGTTCAAGGCAAATAGATGTGGTGTCATCTGTATTGAATAATTCCAGAATAGTTTTGTCTATTTGAAATTCAAATCCCTTGATTGCATAGTAACCACCATCAGACATTGCACATCTCCATTTCAACATACACTTCTCCGCTCATGAGTTTTGGTAATAGGGTATCTCGGAGTTTTTCAAGTGTGCGGCTCTGTGATTTGTTCAGAAACATTTTCTTAAAGTATGGCGACACGGATTGCTCAAATCTAAGGATTTCAGTTTCTTCAGGCAAAGGAACTTTAATTTCTTTGAAAGTGGTGGTGGTTATCGTATCAAAAACACTACCATAAGCCGAAGACTGTAATTCTTTGACTACATGGCTTAAAAGCAAGTATGTAAAAAAAAAGCATTCTGAAATTTTAGGGTTAGGTAATATGCCGTAATTGGACTGACTAAAAGCCATCGGTTGAGCAAGTAAACAATACTTCCCAACAGTTCCTCTTGCTGAGATTACAGTTGCATATTTGGGCAATAGCTTTGCTGAGCTGTTATTTAACCCATCTTCTGTTATGCTTTTTGCTGAGTAACTTATAAAAGATTTGTGGTTCGATGAGATATCACCACCAGCTAACCAAGGAATATCACCATCCCAATATTCAGCGATTGCCGTTTTCGGTGTTCCTCCGCCGATTAATTGGATAACCTCAAGAAGACCGTTCTCCGCCCAATTCTCCCGCGCTTCCTCTACAAACCACTGTCTGAAAAGTGTTTCCGCCATGGTTTCGAGGGTTTTGTTCTGGCGGTGGAGCAGGTCTATTTTGTTGTCGAGACTGGAAAGGACTGAAGCGATGGCTTTTTGTTCGGGGAGAGGGGGGAGGCTGGTTTCTATATTTTCAAAATCACCTTTATTTACAATCGGAACAGCCGTGCCGTCACCACCATATACTCTCAAAATATCATACATATCAACTAAGCAATAATACAAAAAGTCGTTATCAACAGTCTTGTTATCAGGAACAATTGAATTAATTTGTTGATTTGATATGACTTTAACTTCATTCATAACCACTTTGCCCATGTCAGAACCAATACAAGTGACAAGAACTGACTTTGGTGACAACACTTTGTTTTTTAATCTTTGAATCCCATCTTTTGACAAGTTCCGGACACTGGAAGAAGATTTCTTGCGATAATTTTTATAATCAGAGGGAGTAACAAATGGCATTTCATCACCCCAATCTTCAGGATTGTTTTTAGAGGGTGTTTTGCCTGTTATTACACTACCCAAAGCTTTAAGCGGATATTCCTTCCATTCATCCATTGACTTTCACCTTCCCCAAATTCTCAGCAATCAGCGCATTCAATCTTGCTTCCTCTTTCAACTGCTCCTCAAACTCCGCTTTCAGCTTGGCAAACCGTTCATTAAAATCAAAATCATCCTCATCGTCCGGCAAGCCCACATACCGTCCCGGTGTCACCACATAATCCAGTTCCCGCACCCGTTCAATGGAGGCGGAATTGCAGAACCCCTTGATATCTTCACAATCCCCTTCAGGATTACGCCAGTTATGATAGGTTCCTGCTATTGTGGAGATATCTTCGGCTGAAAACTCCCGTGTTCTGCGGTTGATCAAATGCCCCATATTTCGGGCATCAATAAAGAGGATTTCATTGGTTCGGTTGCGGAACTTGCCGTTGGCTTTATTGCGGCTCAAGAACCACAAACTGGCGGGTATCTGCGTGTTTAAAAACAGCTTGGCAGGCAGGTTGACGATACAATCCACCAGGCGGGCTTCAATCAGTGCTTTGCGGATATGCCCTTCACCGGAAGTTTTGGAAGTCAAAGAGCCTTTTGCAAGAACAAAACCGGCCTGGCCGCTGGGGCTTAAGTGATACAGAAAGTGTTGTATCCAGGCATAGTTGGCGTTTCCAGTGGGCGGTGTGCCGTATTTCCATCTGCCGTCTTTGCGGAGCAGATCACCGCTCCAGTCACTGTCATTAAACGGCGGATTGGCAATCACATAATCGGCTTTTAAATCCTTGTGACGGTCATTTAAGAAAGAGCCTTCGTTATTCCATTTTACCTGGGAGCTATCGATGCCCCGAATCGCCAGATTCATCTTTGCCAGCCGCCAGGTGGTCTGATTGCTCTCCTGTCCGTAAATGGAAATGTCGTTCACTCTGCCCTGATGGTCGGCGACAAACTTTTCCGACTGCACAAACATGCCGCCGGAACCACAGCATGGGTCAAACACCCTGCCTTTGTATGGCTCCAGCATTTTCACCAGCAACTCAACAACGCTTCGCGGGGTATAGAACTGGCCGCCCTTTTTTCCCTCCGCCAAGGCGAATTCACCCAGGAAATATTCAAACACATGTCCAAGCACATCGGCGCTTCGGGCTTTGGCATCACCAAGAGCAACGTTTCCCACAAGATCAATTAAACCGCCAAGATTAGTGGGGTCAAGGTTGCCTCTGGCAAATACTTTCGGCAACACGTCCCGAAGCGAGGGATTGCCCTTTTCAATGGCGTCCAT
>DAOUSD010000131.1 GCA_030627405.1 Deltaproteobacteria bacterium | reverse complement strand
GTTTACCAGCGATTCGATTTTCACCCATTGGGTGAAATGTTATTATTTAATAACGTCTTGATATAGTTTGACTAATAGCTAAAAGCTAATGGCTAATCGCTCATTTTAGGTTTAATCAAGACTATAATTAGGTGCTTCCTTGGTAATTATTACATCATGGACATGGCTTTCGCGCAAACCCGCAGCAGTGATCTTAACAAACCTGGCTTTTTCTCTCAATTCTTCAATAGTCTGGCAACCCACATATCCCATACCTGCCCTCAATCCTCCAACGAGCTGAAAAACATTCGCAGAAAGTGAGCCCTTGTATGGCACGCGCCCAACTATGCCTTCAGGGACCAGCTTGTCATTCTCAATTTCTTCACTCTGGTAGTATCTGTCCTTACTTCCCTTTTTCATTGCTTCAATAGATCCCATGCCCCTGTATAACTTGTAGCTGCGGCCCTTGAAAAATATTGATTCGCCCGGGCTTTCCTCTGTTCCGGCAAAAAGCCCTCCGATCATTACCACATGCGCACCCGCCCCAATAGCTTTTGTAATATCACCTGAAAATTTTATACCACCGTCAGCAATCAAAGGCACACCGGTCTTATTTGATATGGATCTGCAATTCATTATACCCGTAACCTGGGGAATACCTATACCAGCCACTATACGAGTAGTGCATATAGACCCTGGCCCTATTCCGATTTTTACTCCGTCAACCCCGGCTTTAACAAGGTCGTCGGCACCTTTCGAAGTGCCGACATTACCTGCAATCAGCTCAATGTTATCGAAATTACTTTTTAAAATTTTTACAGCATCTATAACGTTTTTTGAATGACCGTGAGAAGTATCTATTAATATAACATCAACACCTGCTTTTAAAAGCGCTTCTGCGCGCTCTTCCATATCAGGACCGACACCAACGGCAGCTCCGACCCTCAGCCTGCCCATGCTATCCTTGCAAGCGTTAGGATATTTTTTTATCTTCTCAATATCCTTTATGGTTATCATGCCTGTAAGCCGTCCATTTTTATCAACCACAAGAAGTTTTTCAATCCTGTGTTTATGAAGCAGTTTTTTAGAATCTTCCAGGGTAATTCCCTCTGATACCGTAACAAGATTCTCCCTGGTCATTACTTCTGAAACTTTTTTCTCCATATTGGTTTCGAATCTTAGATCCCTGTTTGTCACAATGCCGACAAGTTGATCTCCTTTTGTAACAGGAAGTCCGGAAATGCGGTACTCCTCCATAAGCTTAAGCACCTCATGGACCGGCTGGTCAGGATGAACCGTAACCGGATCAATAATCATACCGCTTTCCGATTTTTTTACTTTAGCTACCTCCAGAACCTGACTTTTTATACTCATGTTTCTATGTATAAAGCCTAATCCCCCCTCTCGCGCCATACCTATAGATGTTCTGGCCTCAGTTACGGTATCCATGGCAGCGCTGACGATAGGGATGTTTAAGGTAAGGTTTTTAGTCAAACGGGTATTAACATTCACATCTTTGGGCAATACATCGGAATAGCCTGGGATCAGCAAAACATCATCAAAAGAATATGCCTCTTCAGGTGGTAGTTTGATCATAAATTTCTCCAGAAATTGTTAATTTAATAGATAACAGTTTACGGTTCACGGTTTACTGTTGATCAAAACAGGATAGCAACTTAAAGCGGAACACTTTCCGCCATTTTGGCTCTATGACAATTCCACAATCAAGCGAAATCTAATAAATTGATAACTAACTGAATTTACAGGCTGTGCCGCCTTGCGTTGGTAGCCTCAAAACATAAAACCGTTAACTGTAAACCGACAACCGTGAACTATTATGATTTATCTTTAGCTATCATTTATTTGCTTTCTTGACAATGAAATAAAACGCAAATAAATAAAGGCCTATCTATAGATTTGAGGTAAGCGTTTACGAAACGTCAAAATTAGAAATTGGGAATTTGGCTTTCATGCTTTTGTACTGTTCTTCCCAATTTCTATTTTCCAATTTCAATTTCAAGCCGTGAACGGCTACGATTTGAGAATATTATGCTAATAGAAATAAACTCCAAAAATCCGCAGACACGACTAATTTGCAGGGTTATCGAACATCTCAAAAGAGGTGGTATAATCGCCTATCCGACTGATACCTATTACGGAATAGGTTGCGATATAATGAATAAAAAGGCTATTGAAAAGATATACCAGTTAAAACAGCGCAACAAGAGCAAGCCTTTCAGTTTTATTTGCTCGGGGCTCAAAAACATAAGCCATTATGCAAAAATTTCAAATTATGCTTACAAAAACATGAAGCGACTTTTGCCGGGCCCTTATACTTTTATTCTTGAAGGCTCGAAACTCGTTCCTAAAATAATGTTGACCAAACGAAAAACCGCTGGAATTCGTGTGCCTGACAATGCAATTTGCTTAGCACTGGTTGAAGAATTAGGCAATCCGATTATTACCACTAGTGCAACTATGCCTGATGGTTCAATTCTTAATGACCCATCACTTATTCATGATTTTTTTCAATCCAGAATAGATTTTGTAATTGACGGGGGAACGCCTATCCCGGGACAGGCTTCCAGTATAATATCTTTGATAAACGATATGCCTGAAATCATACGAAAAGGCTTGGGCGATGTGAGCGCTTTTGAGTAAAACTTTAATTTTCTCTGCCTCCTGCATGGCTATAAAGATACTTTGCAAACAAACGTGGATTGATAAAACGGTTTGCAATTTCCTTTAAGGATGAATTCACAAGGTATTTTAAAACAGAAAACTTCTTCTCGGGAGGATAAACTACCGATATCTTGCCTTTTATTCCCCCCATACGTCCTGCCCATTCTATCGCATCCTCAAGATTTCCAAAACGATCAACAAGGCCCAGTTCTTTTGCCTCTTCTCCTGAAAATATCCGTCCATCAGCAAATTTTTCTACTTTTGACTGTTCTATCCCTCTTCCTTCGGCAATGGCCTTAATGAATTGTCTATGAATTTGATTCGCAAGATTCTGCAGAATTTCTTCTTCCTTTTTGGTCATCTCTCTGACCGGAGATCCTATATCCTTGTACTCACCACTTTTGATAACAACGGGAACCAGGCCGATTTTTTTAAGAAGCTCCTGGAAATTTGAATATCCCATAATGACACCTATACTGCCGGTTATGGTGCCTGGATTTGCAACGATGCCGTCTGCACCGGCGGCGATATAATAACCTCCGGAAGCAGCCACACCGCCCAGGGAAGCTATAACCTTTTTGCTTTCAGAAGTCTTTCTTATCTCCCTGAAAATTTCCTGTGAAGGTCCCACTCCACCACCGGGCGAATCAATTCTAACAACTATGGCTTTGACGGAATTATCGTTACGGAAGCGCTTAAGATTATGAATTGTATCTTTTGAATCCGCTATAGCACCAATTATCTCTATAACACCGACTTTTTCTCCAAATTCAAAATCCCCATCTCTTGTGCCAAGAATAAAAAGCAGAGATAATCCAATAATTGCAACAGATGTTACAGATGTAAATATCAGGATAAAAAAAAGATATGGGTGTCTGCGGGAAAACATAGTATATTGATCTTTTAATTCCCGTTCAATTTGTCTTGAAGATTCTCACGCAAGATTTCTCCAAAAGTTGAAGTTGCAGGCCTCGCGTTGTTTACATATTCGCTCAAAAGACCCTCCTTATCATCAACCTCAAGCCGTTTTACTGAAAGGCCTATTCTTCTTTCTTCACTATTTATATTCATTACCCTGGCAGTTATAACGTCGCCTACATTAAACTTGCCGACAGGAGTTTTTATTTTTTCTTTACTGATTTCCGATACATGAACAAGGCCTTCAATTCCCTCTTCAAGTTCAACAAAAATTCCAAAATCGGTAATATTAGTAATTGTGCCTGCTATCTCCTTGCCGACCACATACCGTTCTGCTACAGTTTTCCAGGGATCGGTTTGCAGTTGTTTGATACCCAGAGAAAATCTTTCATTCTGCTTTTCGATATCAAGGACTATAGCCTGTATCATATCGCCTTTTTTGAATAATTCAGATGGGTGTTTAATACGCTTTGTCCAGGAAATATCTGATATATGTACAAGGCCGTCTATTCCTTCATCAATACCAATAAAAAGTCCGAAATCCGTTATATTCTTGATCTTGCCTTCAATAGTTGTACCAATTGGGTATTTCTCACTGATTAGATCCCATGGGTTTGGAACGACCTGCTTAATTCCAAGAGAAATGCGCCTGTTTTCCGGTTTAATATCCAGAACAACTGCATCAACCATCTCTCCGATAGAAACAACTTTGGAGGGATGGCGAATCTTTCTGGTCCATGACATTTCAGAAACGTGAATCAGGCCTTCGATACCCTCTTCCAGTTCAACAAATGCTCCGTAATCCGTCAGACTCACAATCTTTCCGGTTATACGTGAACCCAGTGAATATTTTTCTGCAGCAGCCAGCCATGGGTCCTCGACAAGTTGTTTCATGCCCAATGATACTCTTTCCCTCTCCATATCAAGGCTGAGAATCTTTACGGTTATCTTATCACCAACCGAAAAAAGTTCGGATGGATGTTTAACACGCCCCCATGAAATATCTGTTATATGAAGAAGACCGTCCACACCGCCCAGATCAACAAATACACCATATTCGGTAATATTTTTTACTACTCCCTCAACAACTTTATCTTCATGAATAGCTTCCAGGGTTGAAGCCCTTTTAGACTCACGCTCATGCTCAAGAATGGCCCGCCTTGATAAAACTATATTACTTCGTTTTCTGTTATACTTTAACATTTTGAATTCTAATTTCTTGCCGACCAAATCGTCAAGGTTGCGAATAGGCCTCAAATCCGCCTGTGAACCGGGTAAAAATGCCTGAACCCCTATATCAACTGAAAAACCGCCTTTTACACGAGTTAAAATAACACCTTCTACTGTTCCATCTTCATCATAAATCTTCTTTATTTCTTCCCAAACCTTAACCTTGGCTGCCTTTTCTTTGGAAAGGATGACACGCTCTTCCTCTTCATCCCAGAATTCAACCATTACTTCTACATCGTCACCCATGTTGACGTGTATCTCACCCTTTTCATCTTTGAATTCATTAATGCGTATCTGACCTTCTGATTTGTATCCTATATCAACGAGAACATAATCCTTATCAACTGATATTATTCTGCCGGTAACAACTTCACCTTCAGCAAAACGCTTGAAGCTTTCTTCATACATATTCATCAAATTTTCCATGCCGGCACTGGTATCCTGAACATCTTCCGATGTATTATTATCAGCTTCAGCTAAATCAACTTCTTTGTTTTGTTGTATAAATGCCGCATCTGATGAATCTCCTTCGTTAGGATGATGTTCGACTGAATCGTTTTTTAAAGAATTATTCATAAAAAAAAATACCCCCTTGACCAAATTTATAACACCGCTATTCCAAAAAATAGCTAATCTTTTTTATAACAAACCAACTATCAAAAAACAACGATTAATTTTATTAAATCGTTTTCTGTTTACCCATTCAACTATTTAAGTAAAGTTCACCACGGAACGACACGGAGTTTCACTGAAAATTATAAACAATAAGTAAGTGTAACTACTCAGGTTCACCGTTCCACGGTTCAAGGTTAGGAAACGATGAAAATTGAACGAGGCAACCAACCGTAAACCTAACCTGAACAGTTACGATAATTCAGTGTAATTCCGTGAAAATCCGTGGTGAGCTATTACCTATTTAAGAATATAAGATAGCATCATCTCAACCACTTCATTAGTAGAAAAATCTGTAGAATCTACTATTACCGCATCGTCAGCCGGTTTCATCGGCGCCACTTCCCTTTTTCCGTCATTCTCATCTCGAAGCCTGATTTCTCTTTCGACCTCCTCAAGTGTCTGGGAAGTTTTTGATTCTAACTCTCTATAACGC
>DAOUSD010000256.1 GCA_030627405.1 Deltaproteobacteria bacterium | reverse complement strand
GTAGCTGAACCGTAAGTCCAAATCGTTCATCTGAAGGAAACTTCTTTGTGGTTCTATAGACCTGTAGTGTAAGACGATGGGCTTTCTCCCATACTTTAAGTTCTCTAAAATCTCTCATTTCCATCCCTTTTCAATGCTAACGGCTAAACGCTAATGGCTAACCGCACAGGTTGCACTTTTTTCAATGAACTATGTCAACAACTGATTGCTTTTATGTTTTGATCAACCGTAAACTGTGAACCGTCAACCGTAAACCATTATTTAAGTAGTTCCAGTATTTCTGAAAGCTTCATTGGAGATATTTTGCCGACATTATTCGGCAGCGCAATTTTCTGGCTGCGAAGCCAGTTTACGCGTGTTGCAACAGCGGCTCCAAAAAGGAGGTTCATTGCAACCGTTACCGTTTCCCTGTTTTCATACTTTTCAAGAAAAGAACCCTTTACCCATTCATTAAAAGCACCTATGGCCGGACCGCACCATATTTGATAATCGATTTTTCTCGAAAGATCGCCCGTTATTGCCCAATTTGAACTGCGGCCAAGATATGAACGAAAAACCAGAGCCATCTTGTGTTTTGGATCTTTTTCAGCCCGGACTATCTGGTTTGGATCATTTTTAACAAAAAACTTCTTTGTATTCTCCCATTCATCCTTTAAACTGCATTGGAAAAAATCTTTTTCCAGCATTTTTTTTTGAATTTCAGGTATATTTTCCATAGAGTCATATTTACAGTAAAGATCGTACAATTTTGCAGCGCGAAACGGAAACATTGTACCGCGTTTTAATACCTGAACTTTTACACCCATTTCAAACATATCTGCTGCAGGAGCCATAGTTACATCCGCCTGTCTGGCCTCTGCGAGCATTTGACGAACGGTTTCCGATGTGCCGGCCTCAACACAGGCCTGGTTGATAGAGCCGGTTAAAATATAGGCGGCCCCCATAGAAAAGGCTGCTGCTGCTGCTGAGGGTGTAGCAATTCCACCGCCAAGTCCCACACAAAGAGGTCTTTTATACTTATATTTTTCAGCAAGCTCATCACGAAGCGCAATTATTGTCGGCAATAGAGAAAGAGCCGGCCTGTTATCGGTGTGTCCTCCTGAATCCGCTTCTGCGGTCATATCATCTGCTACCGGTATCGACCTTGCAAGAGTTGCTTCTTCTCTTGTAATCATATTTTTGTCGACAAGTTGATAAAGTATTTTATCAGGCGGCGGCGAAAAAAACTTTCCGGCAACTTCGATTCTCGATACTTTTGCAATAATTTTATTCGGACATACTATATTCCCATCAACATCACGATGGATTCCTTTTACACGGAAATAAACGAGCGGCAGAGTAATTTCAAGATATGCTGAGGCGCTGATAAGTCTGATTCCCCGCCTTAAATACAAATTAACTATAGCTGATTCAAGATCAGGATTGTTGGGACTGTTTATAAGGTTTAACCCAAAGGGATAGTTATTCATATTTTTTTGAAGTCTGTCGATAGCAGACTCTATTTCATCAACAGAAAGGCCTGCCGCTCCAAAAAAACCCATCATTCCGGCGTGTCCTGTTTTTTCAACCATTTCAACTGATGTAATGCCGTTGGCCATTGCTCCTGCAATATATGCATAACGAAGATTGTGCGCCTTTTTGAAGTATGGATCACCAAGGTCTTCCGGATGAAGCCGGGGAGCATATGCATATAAAGGATAGTGGTTATTATTTGGTTCTAATTTATTGCCTATAGTTATAGTGCCATCACGGGAGACGGCAATTCTCCCGTCTATACCCATCAAAAATACAGGTTTAGTTACTTTTAATATTGAGTCCTTTATGGCATGGTCGCCGACTTTTGGTTCAAAGTTTCCTTTTTTCCACCAGTTGCCAGTCATTTTGTAATGCATAAGAATATTGCTATTTATTCGATAAAATTTCAAGCTGTTGAAATATAAATATAAATAATTAAAATTATGATAACTTAAATTTTAAATATTAATAAATATAGAGTTTTATGTCAAGAAAGATAGGAAAAACGTATTAGATAAATAATTTGATGATTGATTTTAATAGGTTCTATTTATATATTGAGCGAGCCCTAAAGTTCAAAGGTTGAAGGCTAAAATCCTTAGAGGCTATAGGAGGGAATAATGCCAATTGCAACAATTAATATAATACCAATAGGCACAGCTACCCCAAGTGTCGGCGACTTTGTTGCCGATTGCGTAAAAGTTTTAAAAGATGCAGGGGCGAACTTTGAGATGAATGCCATGGGAACTGTCATTGATGGCGATTTGGATGATATCCTGATGCTGGTCAAGAAGATGCACTCGGTTCCCTTTGAAAAAGGCGTTCAGCGAGTAGTTACTACAGTCTCAATTGATGACCGTCGTGACAAAAAAGTTACATCCTCAGAGAAACTGGAATCGCTTATGAAGAGATTGTAGAAAGTTCACCACGGATTTTCACGGAATTACACTGAATTATCAAAATATTCTTCTCGACATTGCTAACGTCTCTGCGCCAAAATTGAATAATAGCACCCTCGAGCGATCAGTGAAACTCCGTGTTGTTCCGTGGTGAATTTTTACTTTTAATTATTATTTCCTTGGATGAAATTTTTCGTGCATTTTTTTAAGATGCTCACGGGCCACGTGTGTATAAATCTGTGTTGTGGAAATATCAACGTGGCCCAGCATGATTTGAACCGACCTCAAGTCAGCGCCGCCTTCAAGCAGGTGGCTTGCAAAAGAGTGCCTTAAACTGTGGGGTTTGATTTTTCTGATGATTCCTGCTTTTTGTCCATATTTTCTAAGCAGTTTCCAGAAACCTTGACGCGTCATGGGTTTTCCTGCCCTTGCAACAAAAAGATAGGGACTCGCAATATTTTTTAAAAGTTTTGCCCTGAAAGTCTTTTTGTAAAAGTCGATTTTTTCTTTTGCATAAAGACCTATAGGAACTACCCTTTCCTTTGAGCCTTTTCCGAAAACTCTTACAAAACAGGCTTCCAGATTTACATCCTGAAGTTTTAAATTAACAAGTTCCGATACCCTCAGGCCGGCAGCATAAAGAAGCTCTATCATTGCTGCATCTCTTGCTCCTGTCGGCTTATTTAAATCCGGAGTGTTTAACACGCGTTCAACTTCTTTCAATGACAGAACATCGGGAAGTTTGAGGCCGCTTTTGGGAAGGTCAATAATTCTTGTCGGATCATTTTTTATTACTTTTTCCTCTACAAGGAATCTGTAAAATCCCCTGATGGTTACAAGATGCCTTGCTCTTGATCTTGAACCAAGCCCTGCATTCCTTAGTGAGATTAAGTGCTTTAATATAGCAGCAGTGTCAGCGTCAAAAATAGTCTTTATTCTTTTACTCTTCAGAAAATTGAGATATCTTGTCAGATCACTGCTGTATGATTCCAGGGTTTTTTTTGAAAGTCCTTTTTCAACGAGCAGATAATTCAGATATTGATCAACAAAGACGTCTAATGATGACATAGAGATACTGTTTACAGTTAACGGTTGTCGGTTCACGGTTTTGCCTGGTTCCCATGCTCCAGCGTGGGAATGCATAAGTGTGTTTTGATAATTCAGTGTAATTCCGTGAAAATCAGTGGTGAACTTTTACCTTCTATTTTATATAATTGATCTCAGCGGTAAGAATAAAACCGGAACATTAAATAATCAACAGAAAATCATCAATAAAAAAAGTATGTAGGTTGGGTTGAGCTTGCGAAACCCAACAAAAATCTGTAAGCATGACACAAGGAGAAGGCAGAAAAGGACGGCATGCCCGTTTTTATCATCGGCACAAACAGAGATGTATAGACTGTCACATATTAAATTGCACAAGGCTATAGGG
>DAOUSD010000056.1 GCA_030627405.1 Deltaproteobacteria bacterium | reverse complement strand
CTCGGCCATGCCAGCCCTACGACAACTGCACGTTATGCTCATCTCACTGATGTCACAGAAAAAGACAGTCTGATCACCATTAATGAGCTGATTAACACACTTCATGTCGATCTGAAGAAGGTGTAGACATGGAACTGGCCTCTATTATTAATCAATATTACGATGCATTTATGATCAAGTATGCTGATACTGCATTACCTGGTCATCTGAAGGCAATGAATGCCATTCTTGGTTGCCGCACACCTGATTCCGGAGAACTTTATGTGCAGTGTCCTGACTGTAGTCACGCGGAATGGCGACCTCTATCCTGTGGACACCGTAGTTGCCCGCAATGTCAGAACTATGCAGTAAGTCAATGGATTGACCGGCAACTGGCAGCAATTCTCATTATGAAAAAATAAGTTAAAATTCAATAGGTTAGAAATTCTATTCGCCCTTAAAATATCTAATTTTTTCAGCTAAAATCAGAAAATATGACTATTTCAGGGCGTTAAACAGACCTATTAATCTCTGTAACCATCATACAAGTAACCCATATTTGCCTGTAAAATAAGGACAATTTCCATAATTAGAATTGCTGATTCCGAACAGAGATTGAGCGTTGCTTTTCCCTTTTGCTTTTTGCATAGTATCTTGAAATGCCAGAAAGGATGGACTCTGAGTAAAAAAAACAGAAAAAGCGCCTAACCCCGCATCTTCAATGGCGTAACGAGTATTTGACCCTGTACGTTTGTCGGGAAAATCAGATATCAAAGAACGAAAACTCTGTGAGCTTTCGTTCGAGTAAAATTTTATTTTCTATCTCTTCGGAACAGCGCATTCGATCCTCCTGGATAATAAAGATGTAAATCAACATCTTTTAGTATCAGAAATGAATGCGGCTGTCTATAGAAAAGATATCTTATAACATTAAATAGTTATCGATTCGCAGCAAAATTTGATGGAGTCTGAAAATGTCTGAAGCCACCCTTATGAAGCTGAGCGAAAGTCATAATTAGAATTGGTGGAGTTGCTGAATATATCTTGACAAGGTAATGATAAAATGTTTTACGCTGTTCGCTATGCTGGACTTATATACTGCCTCTAATTTTATCTAAAGAATAGGATTTTCATGGCTGAAGAGCTAACCCGAAGAGAATTTTTAAAAGAAACTGCCTCTAAAACCACACTCCTCAGTGTAACAGGTATGGGCTTGTGTTTAGGCCGGGCTATCGATCTAAATGAAGTTGTCCAATGTACAAATTGCAGATCAGTTAACATGTATTCCAGATCATATCTTTCTTTCTTCATTTATCCGGATCCGCTATATTGCCATGATTGCGGGATTAACCTGGATACCCTGAAACACGATATTATTTGTGAGGATTCCAACCAATGTTCTAAAAAAAATAGTAAAAACAGGGGTAATAACCCTATTTGCTGTCAGATTCCATTTCCAAACCATAAGTATCTGAAAAAGACAAAAAAACCGGATCTTTCTTTAAAAGATCTTACGTTTTGATACCGGGGCCACAGATTTTAGAGTAGTAGTATAGCGTTACGCTATGCAAGCACGTTGACTTGCTTCGCACTGTCACAACTATTTTGTGACAGTTATGTATCAGGTAAAATAAGGCCCCGGTATCAATTTTTTATGGAACAAAAAATGGATCACAGATACCTGTGCAATAATAAAGAAAAGTTTATCAAGAATCTCAGGCTCACTAATCAAAGAGCTGAGGTTGAATCGGAGATTGTTGATCTGATTGAGGCCTATGCCAGACTGAAGTTAGATCAGGGTAAAGAGATTCGTTATTACGGTAACAGGATAAGTAGCAAAAACAAAGAACTACAGGAGTTCCTCGATAAAAACAGACATCTTGATCACAGGATTCTGAACTTCTTAGCCTCCTATTTTTTGGAAATGCAAAAGAGGAGTTTTAGATGTGTATTTACTTCATCCCACCTTGCCCACTTTCTTAAGATATCCACTAAAAGATTAAACTGGCTGGCTAACGACAGGATAAAACATTATACCTGTTTTAATATAAAAAAACGAGATGGGAGCAAACGAGAGATCTTTGCACCAAGGCCTTATCTAAAAGGGGTCCAGAGAAAAATATTGGACGATCTTTTACAAAGGGTGGGATTAAATTCCCACGCTGAAGGGTTTCGAAAAAGAAGATCCATTCTCACCAATGCCGGAAGGCATATAGGGAAAAAAGTTGTTATAAAGATGGATGTAAAAGATTTCTTCCCCAGTATAACATTTAAAAGAGTACTGGGGATGTTTATCTCATTGGGTTATCCTCGCCAGGTATCCTTGCTGCTGACAAGATTAGTTACTTATAATGGAAGATTACCGATAGGCGCCCCGACAAGCCCTGCCATAGCCAATATAGTAAGCACAAGATTGGACAAGAGGTTTTCCAGGCTGGGAGATAAAATGGGCTTTGATTACTCCCGCTATGCAGATGATATAACCGTTTCGAGTAATAATAGAGGTATAAATAAAATGATACCTTTTTTTAAGGAGATAATAAGAGAAGAGGGATTTGAAATAAATGAGACAAAAATGAGGGTATTGAGAAACGCGGGGAGACAAAAGATAACCGGTATTGTGGTAAACGAAAAGCCTAATATTGATAAAAAAGAAATAAAGAAACTAAGGGCGGTAATCTATAACTGTCACCATAAAGATATTAAGCATGAGGCGAAAAAATGGGCCAAAAAGGAGAAAAACCTGAATAATCCCTCCGATTACACCCTAAACGAGTTCAAGTCCTCATTATTGGGGAAGATAAATTTTGTAAAAATGGTGAATCCCAAGACAGGCAACAGGCTTCTTGAACAACTTGGCCAATTAAGCATATAGGCGATGAGGTATTTCACAATAGGGTGTATAGCACCAATCCTGGTATTAATCTCAATAAACATCAGCTTAGCTGACATCGGAATAATAGTTGCCTTTAATTCAAATCTGGAACAGATAAAAAAGAGCCTGAAGATAAAAGAGATTTCAAAAAAGGCTGGAAGGGAATTCTATTCAGGCAAGATAAATAATATAGATGTTGTTTTGGTAAGATCTCCCATGGGCAAGGTGAATAATGCCATAACCGCCCAGGCCCTATTATCTCATTACCCTATAACATCCGTCGTTTCCATAGCCCCGGCAGGCTCAATAAACAAAGGTCTGAACATTGGGGATATCATCATTGCAACTGAAGTCTTTCAGCATGATTTTGGCACCATCAAGCCCTATGGTTTTATCTGGAGCAGAGTTCCGGATGGCACTAACCGGGATGAACCGGGCTATAATCTGGCGGATAAACGGCTCAGGAAATTGGCCCTCCTTTATGCCAATAATAAGAAAAAAACCAAGAATAGAATCATAGAAGGGATAATAGTCACCGGGGATCAGTTTATATCTGCTCAGAATAAAAAGGAGTGGCTCTTTAAGAAATTCAAGGCCATGGCCGTTGATATGGGGGCTGGTGCAATTGCTCAGGTTTGTTATGCAAACCAAGTATCATTTTGTATCTTAAGAATAATTACAGATAAAGCTAAAATAGGCGCTCGCATCAATTTTGAGAAATCTATTCCGGGGTATCAATCAGATATAGATATTTTGAAGTTCGTAAAAGGTATCCTTCAAAGATCACAAAACAAAAGGTAGCCTTAGGATATTATTATGTGCAATATTCATAAAATATCGTTTTTTGCACTGGTTTTTCTCTTACTTTTTGCCAGCAATACACTTGCCTTGGGCAAATACTACCTTCTAAGCAAGGGAAACATTGCCAGAGATGAAGGCAGAATTGAAGAGGCCATAAAATACTACCAGGAATATATTGAATCCCATCCAACCACGCGGGGTGCGCACTCAGCTCAATACCATAAAAGAATACAATATTACATAAGAAACCTGCTCATATCCTATTCAAATCTACTTGACTTATACAGGGAAAACAGGGAAGGCGAGGCAGTCGATAAATGGATCAATAAATTAAAGGGTGCCTATTTAAGCAGTAGTTTTGGATCAAAGAATATGTATAGTCTTGCCTTAATTTATCTTGACAATAGCCATTTAGAAGATGGCACAGACATTTTCAGGCGGATAATCAAGGAACAAAAAGAATATTATGCCCCCTTTAACAACAAGGTTACCCTAAGAGCCTTTTCAAAACTTCTTAAAATATACCAGTCTCAGGGAGAAGATAAAAGGCTGGCTTCACTGCTTAAATCCCTGAAATCGAACTATCCAACCCCTGATTTTGATCTGAAGGATAGATATAATCTTGCCACGTTATATCTGAGACACGGGTTAGAAGCAGATGGAGAGAAACTACTAAAAGAAATAATTGATGATAAAGGATACGATCCTGATTCTTCCATCATTAATACCCTGGTAAAAACATCTTTAAAATTATTAAACATCTACCACAAGAAAAAAGATAAAGACTCCATTAAAGCATTATTTGAACAGATATCTCAGAAATACCCTGCAGAAAATCTTTCCCCCAGCAACAGGTATAAAATTGCCGTGACCTATCTAAAATGTGGAAAAAAGCAAGAAGGCTCAAGTCTCCTTGTAGAAATAGCCGATCAGTACTCATATACAACTTTTGGCCGAAAGGCACTGTTTCTGTTAGGCAGACTATCCCAGAGCAACGAAGATTGGGATTCTGCGATAAGGTATTATGCTGAATATATTAACAGATATCCGGCTCCATCTTTTTTTGCCCTTAAGGCATATTCAAGACTGATAGATTCTTACTGGTCAAGAGATGCAGATCCGGAGTTGGTTCAGAATGAGATAAAAAAGCTCTCAGACATAGTCAATGATATATCAGATTTTGAGACCTCGCTGAATCTGGCCAGGGACCTGAAATGGAAAGGCATGGATGAACTCTCATCAGCCACCTTTAGCCTTGGGCTGTCCTCTGCCAGGGAATTTATTTCAGAAAATGAAGATACATACATGGCATTAAGGGCGCAATGGATCATAGAAAAATATGCCTATGCCTCAGAACGATATGATTTAGTTCAAGAAAGCGCCAATAGTGTTCTGGAGATCGCCGACAAGTTAAAAAAGGTTCCTTTAAAACCGGCAAAAAAAGAAAAGATAGAATATATAAAATCCCAGACCTATCTCTGGCTTGCAAAGCTTTACAGTAATAAGGAAGATTATCCGAGGGCTAAAAAATTTCTGAAAATATTTATTAAAGACCATCCCAACCATAAAGAGATCAATTATGCCAGATATGAGTTAGGCGAGGTTTATGAGCATGAAAACCAGGCAGAGGAAGCGATAAATATGTATAAAATGGTTGAAGATAGTATGTGGAAAAAGAAGGCACGTAAGAGACTGTTAAAGATTCAAAACAGATGAATAGCTTAAGAACAAAAATACTATTGTTCTCATTGATAATACTGGTTTTTCATCCAGCCTTTACATATGCATGGGAGTGTGAGGTAACGCTTGATGGGCCAAATGTAATAAAAAAGGGCCAGGCAATTACCTTAAGCGCTTCAGGTACTCCTGCCGGGGGTTCCTATTCCTGGTCCAATACGCCCAACCTCGTGCCAAATGGTTCAACAGCCCAGCTAACAGGTTATAAGCCTTCATTTTCAGAATATATTTGTGTTACAATAACATATACAAGCCCTAAAGGTAAAAAATGTCATGCAAGAAAGGCTATATGGGTCTGTATATGTTACGTAAAGATAAATGGCCCCGAGGAGTTTAAGATAGGTGATGCGCCCATTATCTTGACTGCTGAAGGAGATCCATCCGGAGGGACTTATGAATGGTCCAATACACCAGGGCTGATTCCTAATGGTTCAACAGCCGAATTCACCGGCCAGGAGCCAGGTGATGTAACTGTTGAGGTTACCTACAATCCCCCGAATGATGGGGAGCCGTGTAATGGTACGCATACTATTACAGTATTAAAAGAGTGTTCAGTTTCCATATCAGGGCCATCAGTGGTCGGCGTAGGAAATCACATTACTCTCACTGCATCCGGCAGCCCTGAAGGTGGAGCATATTTCTGGGAGAAACAGCCGGGCCTTCTTCGTGGCACATCTTCAGCTAGTTTTACAGGCCAGGAACCCGGGGATGTAGCTATTGAAGTTGTTTACACGCCCCCGAACGGTGGTGAACCATGTCCTGCCACACATAATGTAACCGTCTTTGGTGTAGAATCAATTACCGGACCATCTTGTGTTAATTCTGGAACGACATTAACCAGAGGGGATTTCAGCATTGTTACCAATCCATCCGGATTTGAGGATCTTGTGATAGCAAGTCCACTGTCATTTAGCACATTATCTCAATCTGCCGAGGTAACAGTAACAGCCTATAGCGGGACAGGAGCAGGGTCGGATGAGGCAACAACAACGATTACAGTTGTTAACAGCAACGTAAAGAGTGGTAAGTCTATTTCTTTTGAGACTCCTAATTATGTAAAAAAACCGTTGGAAGTAATAGGGCTTGCAGACAAAATAGATATTGCTGCAAAAGACGATTTTAAGGATTTTAAAGAGTGTTGTGTATTTGGCGTGGCACAATCAACAAATGGGAGTTTTAGTGTCAGTTTGTCTGTTGATGCCGGTCCATTCACTATCGTAGGGGTTCCAATACCATCCAAGTTCAAGAAATGGGTTGCAGCAGATTTATTAAATATTACTCTTTCTGGAGTTGGAAGTGTCGGGTTGAATGGAAGTTACAAGGCTTGTGAGTACAATACGATTTGGAGCGGAGGAGGAGATCTCATTGCCGAGGTTAAGGCGGCGAGTCTGGTTAAGGCAAAGCTTCCCAAGGTCATTATTCTCAAGGGAGAGATAGCAGGTTCGACTAGTATAACCGAAAATCTCTCAACAGATTTGACGAATTTGACGCTTACAACTAGCTGGGGTGGACTGACGGCATCGGGTGCTATTGAATTAATTATATTAGAAGACATAACAGTAGTAAAATTTAAAACAAGTAGATGCTTTTTTGCGAAGGATAATCTTTCACCAGTAACGATTGCCCTTCCTTCTCTGGAATAAAAATGAAAATGTATGTGAGGAAGATCTAATATGAGGACATTAGAAGCGATGAGCGTTAAATGCGTTATCATGTTTATGTTGGGCTTAAGTGTTTTTTTGGTCAAGGGGATAAGCTGTGCCGAGGAAGGGGAGTACCCGATAAGGGTAGAGATTATAGATAAAGCCCAGGCAAGATATGATACTCTGGAGAATGCGTATGTAGCTTTATATTCTGCCCAAATAAAAAAGGATCTTGAGTGGCTCTATGAAACTCTAACTGAAGAATCAGCGAAAGAGATCAAAAGACTTTTTGAAGAAGCAGGCATCGATCCTATAAAAATATTTAATTCAGAAAGAAAAGAAAAACAGACCTTCATAATTGGCAAAAAAGAATACAAAGGTGATATTCTGCTAATTATAGAACATAATGAAAAAGACGGAACAATCACGACCATCCCTGTGACTTTTATAATAGAAAATGGACAGTGGAAGCGCACCAATAAATATGCCGACGATGAAGAATTACATGAGTATCTGGATTATATCAAGCCTGAAGAAATCATATCCTCCGCAATAAAAATCAATCCCAACAGATGGAACCTCAACTGGTACAACCGGATAAAAGAACATATGGAGGAAAAAGAATGGATTGAGCACTTTGCCGAGAGGGTTTCTATCCTCTGCATGATAACCAACCTTAAGGACGATCAAGGCATGCCTTATAGTGTAAAAGAAATAGTCCCTGAGACAATCTTACTAAATTACCTGCTGCCTCCCCAGCCCTGGAGGTTTAATAGTGAGGAAAAGGTAGCTTTAATTGTAAAATCAAAAGAAAATCAATACCTCAAAGAAAGGGAAGGCTTTAAAGAGTGGCATCATACT
>DAOUSD010000266.1 GCA_030627405.1 Deltaproteobacteria bacterium | reverse complement strand
TGTAAAACTGGAAAAATCAGATCAATAATATTTGTGCTGTTATTAACAAATACTATTCTATGACCATGGATCTTTGTATAAAAAGCATATGCTTTAATTTTTTCAGGAAAATACCGGAATATAACCCTAATTCCAAGGTACGCCAAAAGAGAAAAAGTATGTTCATAATCAGGAGGGATATTCTGACTCAGGCCAGCTCTTTTTCGCAACTCCTTTGCAATTTTTTTTGCAATTTCATCGGTGCGATTATGAACTCTTACAACAGGAAGAACACTTGAATTTGCATCGTTTTTAAAAAGGACTTCATATGTTCTGGCCATTTCAAGCGCATCTTTTTGCATTGCCGATGTAACCTTGGCCGCCCTTCTTGTGCGGTGGACAGGAACAGATATTGAATTGTCAAAATCTTTTGAAAAGAAAAAATCGGGATTTACATTGAAAATTTTGCATAGATTAATTAAATGGTTTCCTTTGGGGATCTGACCTTTAATCCAGTCATTTACTGTTTGCCTGGAAACACCTGTCTTTTCTGCCAATTTGACTATGGAAGAATTATTCTCCTTAATCAAATATTTAATTTTTTCCCCTAGCCACTCCATGATAACTCCTTTAATTTATTGTATGATTATATCATTTTATATGATATTTAATATATTCATACTATGCATTTGACTGTTTGTAAAGATATCTTTACACTTTGTTACAGAAAAAATATATTTGAACATAATATGTAAGGTTAAGCCGACGTGTGAACATCAAGAAATGACTATTTTATCCGATCTCCGGATGTGCTATAGATAAATAAAGGCAAGTAGAAGGGGACGCCCATGAAAATATGCGTTGCATAACATATTAAAGTATGGTTTGTAATTATTTATCTCACTTTCAACACCCAAATTACATTTATTCTATAGTGTCCTGTCATCAATGTCGCAAAGATGACCGTCATTCCCGCGGAAGCGGGAACTCAGAAGCGCTGAACTATCCCAAAATGCTTGTCCTCGACCTGATCGGGGAATGGATTCTCACCTTTGTGGGAATGACGAGTGCCCGATACGATATTCTACGCATGACACAACACTAGTTTTCAAGCTATAGTTTTTATGCATGATAAAAGAGACGAACTACAACTTCAACTTAAGAAGGCTGGCAGCGTTATTACCGCAAATACTTTCAATTTCGTCCTTTGAGAGACCGGCCTTTTCGAACTCTTTGAAATATTTAGCCGGTTTTAAAAGCGGAAAATCGCTGCCGAAAAGAATCTTGTTCTTTCCAATAATCTGAATCGCTATTTGATATATTTGAGGATAATATAGAAAAGGAGATGCGGCTGTATCAAAATAAACGTTTTTCAAGTGCTCTCCGACTTCCTTTTTCAGGAGATTGAAAAAAAACATCCCCCCGCCCCAGTGTGCAAGAACAATCTTGTTATTTGAAAACTTTCTGACAAGACTGTAGATCTGCTCAAGCGTATTTGGAGTTTTACCCGGATAAAAATGGCCTACAGGCTCGTTGGTGTGGATCAGAACAGGAAGGTTCTTGTCTTCGCATATTTCCATAAGCGGCTTAAGCTTTTTCTGTGAAGCTTTATCAATTCCTGACTGATAGAATGCAATCTCGCCAATCCCTGAAAGCCCGGCTTCAAGGCATCTAACAACTTCAGGCACCGCATCTTTGTTAAAAGGATCAATACAGCAGAAACCTGCTAAACGCCCCGGGAATCTATCTACAGCTTCCAGAATATAATCGTTGTGTCTTTTAGATAAATCCGAACTTTTCCATGGGAATCCAAAAACTACTGATTTATCAACACCTTCAATATCCATCGAATCTATTATCTCTTTTGCGCCGGCGAGTTTTGATTTAGGAGAAGTGTACAAAAGCTTGAAAGCAGGTTCATGCGGAAAATACTTTTCCCTGTCTTCTCTTATCTCCTCTGGAAAAATATGAGTATGGAAATCTATAATCATTTTAAATCCCGGCAGTGCTATATAAAACCCAAGTTGAGCTATTGACTCTGAATGTATTTAATATACAATATTATTTACTATTTCAATATTATGTCATAATAAAAATCTGTAGTTACTCAACTTATTAAATAATAATTATAAAATCAACCGAATAAGGCTGCAGCACTCGGGGAGGTTATCATGTTTTTTGATAAACCAGGAAAAGATAATACCGAACAGACTCTTAATCTCGCATTCCAGAGGGGAAAAGAATTACACCTAAATGAGGTTGTTTTAGCTTCCACAAAAGGTGATACAGCTTACAAGGCTTTAGAAATTTTCAGCGGTTTTCGTATTATTGTTGTAACATACCACTGCGGCATCAAAGAGCCTTTCAAAAAAGTCATGTCTGATGAGATAAAAAATGATCTTAAAGAAAAAGGCGTAGTTGTAATATCGGCTACACATGCTCTTTCCGGCGTCGAACGGTCTTTAGCAAAAAAATATACCGGTATCTATCCGGCACTGCTTATAGCAGATACATTAAGACTTTTCGGTCAGGGAACTAAAGTTGCTGTAGAGATATCAATAATGGCGGCTGATGCCGGCGCACTTACAGGCAATGATATCATCGCAATAGGCGGGACAGCCAGAGGCGCTGATGCAGCTCTGGTTATAAAGCCCGCAAATCAGTCCGATCTTTTTGATCTGCGTATTCGGGAAATTATATGTAAGCCCAGACAGTTTTAGCCCGCATTTCTCACGAGCCGATTTCACCGCATCCGCTGTGTTGCAGGCCATTCGCAGTGAAGCGCCACGGCTTCATAGCCTGCGCCTTGTGTATGCGGCAAACTCGGCTCGTGAGAAATACGGGTTAGTTTAAAGGTTATTTAATGAAACACTTTCCTCAAAAATCATCAATAGATTTTGACCTCCGACAACTGGAAATATTCTGCAAGGTGGTCGAGCATAAAAGTTTTTCAAAAGCTGCATCTGCTGTTTTTCTGGCACAGGCTTCGGTAAGTGAAAGAATATCAAATCTTGAAAAAATGATCGGAACAAAACTTCTTGACCGTTTAGGCAGAGAAGTCGTTCCAACCAGGGCTGGGAAACTTCTGCTTGCGCATGCCAGGCTTCTGCTCGATATGAAAAGAACGGCATGCCTTGAAATGGAAGACTTTATAGGAGTTAAGCAAGGAGAAATCCATATCGGCGGCAGCACAATTCCGGGCGAATATATACTTCCAAAATACATTGAACAATTTAACAAAAAATTCCCCAATATATCCGTTATACTCACCATTGCTGACACAGGTAAGATTGAAGAGGATGTTGCCGGGGGTTCTCTTGAGCTGGGTGTAGTTGGCTCCAAAAACACAAAAAAAAATTTAGCTTATTACGAATTATGGGATGATGAACTAGTTGTAGCCGTCCCTGCAGGCCATTGTTTTGCAAAGAAACAAAAGATCACGGTTGAGGAACTTTTTAAAGAGCCTTTTATCTTAAGAGAAAAGGGTTCAGGTACTTTAAAAATTATGGAGAACTATCTCCAAAAACATGAATCAGCATCCATAGAATCATTAAATATCGTGGCTCGACTTGGCTCTTCTACCGCCGTAAAAGAAGGAATAAAAGCAGGCCTCGGTATATCCATTCTGTCTTCTAAGGCACTTGGGACTGAGCTTAAAACAGGCATTCTCAAGGCATTAAAAATAAAAGGATTTAACATGAAGCGGAAATTTTATCTTATGAGAGATGAAAAAAGAACTGCTTCACCTCTGTGCCGGACCATTTT
>DAOUSD010000258.1 GCA_030627405.1 Deltaproteobacteria bacterium | reverse complement strand
AAAAGCTAACAGCTAACAGCTATGCGCACAAATCATATTTTTTTGAGGTATCTTACCCTTAAAAGTGTAAACTACTTTTAGGCTGTTATGAAGGATGCCTTTAATGTCTTCCTAATTTCTACTTTCCAATTTCAAGTTTCAAGCCGTGAGTGGCTACGTTTATTCCTTCGGTAACGAAAGGTGTGATAGTTTATGTTTAAAAGTTTTGCTGCTTTGCTTTCGTTGTTTCCAGTCAGCTTGAGCGCTTCTTCGATATAGAATTTTTCTAAAGATTCTTGAACATATGAAAGATCAATGCCGGCAGGTGTAAGCGCTGGAAAGGATGGTATATTTCTGTCCGGCTTGTTAATTTCTCCACTATTAACCCAATCTATTCCAAAATCCTGGAGTGTCAGCTCCGGCGCCTTTCCGGTAAGCACCCCTCTTTCAATAAGATTTTTCAGCTCACGCACATTCCCCGCCCAGTTGTATTCCTTTAAGGCTGTTTCAGCTTCTGAATCAATACCAGTAAATGTTTTGTCGAATTTTTTGCTGAATTTGTATAAGAAATGCTTGGCAAGAGGAATGATATCTTTGCGGCGCTCCTTCAGCGAGGGAATCTGCACCTTGATAACTCCCAGCCGGAAATAGAGGTCTTTTCTAAGCAGGCCATTGTCTATCAGTTGGTTTAGGTCCTTGTTTGTGGCGGAGACAACTCTTGTTTTAATTTTAAGTTTTTTTGTGCTGCCTATTCTGTAAAATTCGCCATATTCAAGAAAACGGAGAAGTTTTGCCTGGGCGTCCAGGCTCAGATCACCCACTTCGTCGAGGAACAAGGTGCCGTGTTCCGCTTCTTCAATTAAACCCTTTTTGCCGGATATGTTAGCTCCGCTAAACGCTCCTTTTTCATAACCAAACAACTCGCTTTCAATAAGTTCTTTTGGAATGGCCGCACAGTTTACGGTAATCAAGTGGCCATTGAAGCTGGGGCTTCTGGCATGTATGGCGCCGGCAATTAATTCTTTGCCCGTACCTGTTTCTCCTAGAATAAGAATGGGGGTGTCCGGGCTTTTCGCCACCGTTTCTATAAACTCCACCACATCCTGAATTGCGTTGCTTTCTCCTATGAAACAAGGAAGGTTTTCCTTGAAATATTTATCCTGAAGAGCTTTAACTTCTTTTCTAAGCCTGATAGTTTCAAGTGCATTGCTGATAATTATCTCTAATTCGTCCATGTGAATGGGTTTCACCACATAATCATAGGCCCCTAGTTTCATGGCGGAGATTACAGTTTTGATATCTTCATAGGCAGTTATCATTATTACCAGAATTTCCGGGCAAAGCTTTTTGATTTCGTATAAAGCTTGAATACCATTAATGCCTGGAAGTTTGATATCAAGAAGAATAAGGTCCGGCGGACTGCTTTTAATGGCCTTGATTGCTTTTTCGGCTGCGGGAAATGCATTTACCTGGTAGTCAGACCCAAGAGCCATGGTTATCCCCTCCCTTATGACCGGCTCGTCGTCGATTATGAATATGGAGTATGAAATCATCTTTGTTTTTTTCTTCTTTCCAGCGGGAGCTTGATCTTAAATTCAGCCCCGCCCCATTTACTGTCAAACACACCCAGAGATCCGCCGTGGTCTGTAATTATTCTGTGGCAGATGCTGAGCCCAATTCCGGAGCTGTCGTTTTTAGTAGTAAAAAATGGATCAAATATTCTGTCTTTAAGGCTGGAAGGCACACCGGGTCCTGAGTCTGCAACACTTATAAAAATACGGTTATCTTCCAAGTATGTTTTTATTGCTATTTTTTTGTTTCCATCCATATTTTTCATTGCTTCAGCAGCATTGGTCATCAGGTTTAAAATTACCTGTTCGATAAAATGTTGATCAATATAGCAAGCCGGCAGATTTTCGGATAAGGTTTTTTCGATTTTAATATCGCTTTTTTGAAAGGTTACAGAGGATAGATTTATTGCCTCTTCAGCGGGATGATTGATTTTCGACAGTACCAGCCTTGGTTCACTGGGTTTGGAAAAGTCCATGACTCTTTTAATTACAGATTCAATTTTATTTGAGGCTGATTTTAGCCGTCCTATTATTGTTTTAACCTTTTCCGGCCTGTCTGTCTTGTCATAAATTTTTTCCAGTGTGTTTAAATAAATATTAATACCTGAAAGCGGGTTTCTTATTTCATGGGCAATACCTGCGGTAACACGACCCAGAGAGGTCATTTTATCTTTTATTTTTAAAAGACGTTCCATTTCCTTGGATCGAGTAACGTCCATCATGTTGAACAATATTGCTTTTTTTCCTGAATATTCTATTCGACTGATTCTGCAGTAAACCCATTTTCTATCCAGTTTGTTATCTATTTCTCCAAGGGGATAAAATCTGAAGTTTATATCAAGAGTCCGCACTTTCACTGAAACTATTTTCTGATAGTTTTGTTTGACCATCTTAACATCATCAGGATGTATGGCTTTGAAGTCCATAAGCTTGAAAGAACGTGAAAGGCAACTGAAATGTCTTTTCTGTTCAGGATTATTATAAACAATTTCTGAGCCTTGTAGAATAAAAATGCCGGTCAGTGAATTTTCAACCAGGTCACGGAACCTTTTTTCGCTTTCACGCAATGCTTCCTCAGTTTTCTTGCGCTCTATAACTCTTCCGAGCCGTTCCGCAATAACATTGATAAGCTCTTTTTCTTCATTAAGGAAAAATTTCTTATCTTTTTCCGATAGTTGTTCAAGATAACAGACCTCAAGGGTTCCTCCTGGTTTGCCATGTACAACAATGTCACTTGTCTGTTTCCAGATGTTTTCTTTAAAGTTTTTTGTTTTATAAATTTGATTTTCAAGAATTATACGTGCAGAGGTGATTTCCGGATTTTGCGACGCTGGGGGTATTAGATCAATTGTTCCTTGAAGTATCTCGTCAACTGTAATATTGTTTTTTACAATCAGGTTGGAAAATGCATAGAGGCAATCCAGTTCCTTTGCTCTCTTTCTAATTGAATCCCCTGGATTGCTTTTATTCATAGTCTTATTTAATGAAATCATACATTCCCACGATAGAGCGTGGGAACGAGAAATAATATCCCTGTTTTGCGCCTTTGTGTCTTAGTGGCTGAAGTATTACGCCTTAAGTTTTTGAAAACTTAAAATATAATGAAAATATTAAAACTTCAACACCATTTTTTGTGCTTTCATGGGAAAGGATATTTATAAATGGCGAAAGAAAATGATGTAGTCTCGCTATACTTTGAAGACAAGCCGCTTATTTTTGCCAGAATTGAAAAAATTTTGCCGGATGCTAAACCTGACTGGTATCATGTAAAGTTGCTGATTCTTCAAACGCCGCTTTACTCTGTAACATGGATCTTAAAGGATGCATATATTGATGGTGAAGAGTTTACAATGAGCGGCAAAACAGTGCGAATGGAAGTTGTTGCATGTCCTGAAGAATCTGCAAAGCATACATTTCAGAAAAAAAAGCAAGAAACATCAAAAAAACCGGGTGGGGCCAAAATAATATCTCTGGCGGAACTTAGGGCTCGCTCAAAAATAACTTAACATTTTGATGCGCCGATCCATCCCGCATGGCTACGTTGCTTGTCGGTTAAATAGCTCGCTATTCGCCCTCCTTGCGTCTTGCCATGCCGAGCGCCTCAACACCTGAAAATGTAAATTTATTTTTGAGCGAACCCTTAGGAAAAAGTGAACAGTTACTAATTATTGACATCCTTCATGATTAGCCCAAAGTAGTTTACACTTTGGGGAGGCAATGTGCCTCAAAAAATATGACTTGTGAGATAAGCTATTAGCCGTTAGCTTTTAGCTTAACAGTCTATTTTT